>JAISWE010000081.1 GCA_031271175.1 Bacteroidales bacterium
ACACGCGTACTAATAATATCGCTCTTTTCATTTGTTTTTTATTAATTATTATTTAATCCTGCAAATATACGATAACTAATCATACTTGGAAACATATAACATCGCCGTAGCGATGTTACATAGCAATAAATATTAATAATTATAAATTATGGCAAACATTTTTCATCGGATCAAAGCGATCCTTATCCCAAATCTCCTAACGGAAGATCCGGACGACTTCTATGCAAAAGCGATTTCCGAGCGCACGCTGGGCATAGCGGATATCTGCGCTTCGGCCGTATTGCGCGGCAATGCGCCCACCACGGCGGAGGCCATGAAGATCAACGTGGAACTGTTCCTCAAAGAAATGGAGTATCAGTTGAAAGACGGCTATTCGGTCAATACCGGCTGGTTTACTGCTACGCCGCAGATCAAGGGAGTGTTCGCCCATGCGCAGGACAGGTTCGACCCTGAGCGGCATTCCGTTCATTTCCTGTTCAACCAGGGCGACACGTTACGCAAAGGACTGGGCGACGTATCGGTAGAGATTAGCGGTACGGGCGATGCCGGCATGGTCATCACGACGGTAACGGACGTCAAAACCGGCTCCGTCAACGACCGCATCACTCCCAACCGCAACCTGCGCATCAGGGGAAACAAGATCAAACTGGCCGGCGACCATCCAGAGGTAGGCATTTATTTCGTCAACGAAGCTACCGGCGAACAGACAAAGGTGGCCGAAGACGAAATCGTCGGAAACAAACCTTCCGAACTGATGATTGTGACGCCCTCGCTGGCGCCCGGAATGTATATCTTGAAAATCGTCAGCCGGTTTTCGGGGAATGCTTTGTTGAAAGAACCTCGTACTGCAACACTGGATAAACCCTTAACCCTCGTATAAATGCAAATCGACCTCATCAGCGAAGCTACAGTCGCGACACTCCCGAAGCTACGGTCGCGACAGCCGCGAAAGTGCGGTCGCGATACCCGCGAAGCCTCGGTCGCGACAGCGATCCCTCCCGGCATCCGTAATATCATGAAAAAAAGCCTTTTGATGCTGCTATTTGCCGCAGTGGGCGGCGCGGTTTTTTCGCAGCCGACCGGCAAGGAACTGTTCGGCAAAAAATACATCCGGTCTGTGATGCTGAAAGCGGCGAACTGGCAATTACAACATCCGAAGCACGATCCTCGCGACTGGACGAACGGGGCGCTGTATGCCGGTATTTACGCCACCTGGGAAACCACCCGGTCGAAACCGCTCTACCGCGCAATGACGGAAATGGGCGAAAAAGCGCAATGGCAACCGTTCAAACGCTGGTATCATGCCGACGACATTGCCATCTGCCAACTGTATCTCGACCTGTACCGCAGGGAAAAGAAACCGGAGATGATTCAGGCAACCGTTGATACGGTGAAAAAATTCATCGCCCATCCCTATCCGACAAAAGGCGTGGAGGTGATCAAATGGTGGTGGTGCGACGCCCTGTTCATGGCGCCCCCGGCGCTGGTAAAACTCGGCCTTGTAACAGCTAATGCGGAATTGCTGAAAAAGAACGACGAGTATTACAGGGAATGTTATGATCTGCTGTACGACAGGGAAGAACATCTTTTTGCCCGCGACTTGAATTTTGTCATCAAAAACGATGGCAAAGACCGCCGGGAATCCAACGGAAAGAAGATTTTCTGGTCGCGCGGCAACGGCTGGGTCATGGCCGGGCTGGCGCGCATACTGGAAGAACTGCCGGACGACTATCCTCGACGGCCATTCTACGAACAACTGTTCAGGGAGATGGCGGCGAAAATCATTTCCATACAGCAGCCGGACGGCTTGTGGCGGACAAGCCTGCTGGATCCCGACGCTTATCCGGGCGGCGAAGCAAGCGGTTCGGGCTTTTATTGCTATGCGCTGGCATGGGGCATCAATAGCGGGCTGCTGGAAAAAGCCACTTTCCTGCCTGCCGTTCAAAAGGCATGGACAGGACTGAACCGGTGCGTGAACGAAGAAGGGCGCGTAGGATGGGTACAGCCTATTGACGGCAACCCCCGTCGCAACGTCAACGCCGACAGTTGGGAAGTCTATGGAACAGGCGCATTTCTGCTGGCAGGAAGCGAAGTCATCAAACTGAAAAATAGTGAATAGTGTAGGGGCAACCCTGTGTGGTTGCCCTAACGAATAACGAATAACGAATAAATATAATAATAAATACAATAATAAATAAAACAGCTATGGGGCCTTAAAATAAAACCAATGCCGGATGCGTCCGGCGGATGATGAAAGGATATATTCATCCCAACCAATAGAACAGTTAAAATTTTAAAATCAAGATTAATAATAATGACAATATGACATCGAATAAAAACAAACAAATCATCAGTAGAAGCGGATGGCGGAAGATTTCCTTCATTGCCGGTTTCTGTCTGGTTGTGCTGACAGCATCGGCACAACAGGGGATTCGCATCAGCGGTACAGTTGCCGACAAGGGTGGCGATCCCATACCCGGAGTAAACGTGATCGTACGCGGGACCTCCATTGGCGCGGTAACCGATATCAACGGCGAATATACGCTTACTGTGCCGAGCGACACCAGCGTGTTGCAGTTCAGTTTCGTAGGCTACCAAAAACAGAACATCGCGGTAGGCAAACGAAAGATTATTCCGGTGACGCTAAGCGAAGAGGCGGCCTCACTGGAAGAAGTTACCATTGTGGCTTTTGGCGCTCAAAAGAAAGAGAGCGTGGTAGCCTCCGTTACCACGATTAATCCTGCCGAGCTGAAAGTCCCTTCAAGTAACCTCACCACGGCCTTTGCCGGACAGATGGCGGGCATCATTGCCTATCAGCGCAGCGGCGAACCGGGACAGGACAATGCCGACTTTTTCGTGCGCGGCATTACCACTTTCGGTACCAACACCAACCCGCTGATCCTGATTGACGGTATTGAACTGACCACCACCGACCTTGCCCGTCTGCAACCCGACGACATCGCCAGTTTCTCCGTCATGAAGGACGCTACGGCGACAGCGCTGTACGGCGCGCGGGGCGCCAACGGGGTAATACTGGTGACCACCAAACAGGGAAAGGAAGGACCGGCAAAAATCTCCCTGCGCGTGGAAAATTCATGGTCAATGCCCACGCGCAATGTAGAACTTGCCGATCCCATCACCTACATGAAGTTGCATAACGAAGCCGTATTGACGCGCAATCCTTTGAATCCCCTCCCCTATTCGGACGAAAAAATCGACTATACTTCCGAAGGAAGAGACCCGCTCTATTATCCCTCCAACGACTGGATGAGCATGTTGATAAAGGATTATACGGTGAACCGGCGAGCCAACCTGAGCGTGAGCGGTGGCGGTACCGTGGCGCGTTATTATGTGGCGGCTTCTTTTGCACAGGACAATGGGGTATTGAAGGTGGACAAACGCAATAACTTCAACAACAACATTGACAACAAAACCTACACCCTGCGCGCCAATGTAAACATCAACCTCACCAAAACCACCGAAATGGCGGTGCGCCTGAGCGGAGTCTTCGACGATTACAGCGGGCCGCTCTATGGCGGAGCTGACGTGTACTGGATGATCATGCATTCCAATCCGGTCATGTTTCCCGTTTATTATCCCGTTGACGATGCACACCGGCACGTGGAGCATATTATGTTCGGCAACAATAACAACCAGTATGTCAATCCTTACGCCCAGATGGTCAGGGGATACAAGGACAAAAACCGCTCGCAGATGCTGGCGCAACTGGAAGTAAAACAAGACCTGAAGTTCATAACCGAAGGTTTATCCCTGCGTGGAATGTTAAACATTACGAGGCTTGCCCAGTTTTCGGTAAATCGCTTTTACGATCCCTTCTATTATCAGATGAGCAGTTACGATTACCTCACCGGCGCTTATACCTTGTCGCAAACCCACAAAGGCACGGAATACCTGGGATACGGGGAAAATCCGGCGGATCGCCTGATCAATTCGACGTTCTATTTTGAAGGCATGGTCAATTACGCCCGCACTTTTGCCGAAAAACACAGTGTCAGCGGCTTGCTGGTCTTTCAGGCGCGGGAAACGCTGAATGCCAACGCCGGAAGCCTGCAACTGTCCCTCCCTTCGCGCAATCTGGGACTGTCCGGAAGGGCTACCTATTCCTACGGAAACCGCTATTTCGCCGAATTTAATTTCGGATATAACGGATCAGAGCGTTTCGCCGATGCACACCGTTTCGGATTCTTCCCTTCGGCAGGCGTGGCATGGAACATCTCCAACGAAAGTTTCTGGGAAAATGTGAAACCCATTGTCTCCAACTTGAAGTTGAGGTATTCCTACGGGCTTGTGGGCAACGATGCCATCGGTACGGCAACCGACAGGTTTTTCTATCTCTCCGAAGTAAACATGAACGATGGCGGCAAAGCCGCGCGTTTCGGACAGGAACTGAACGCAGTCGTAAACGGGGTAACGGTTTCCAGATACGCCAATTCGAACATCACCTGGGAAACTTCAACCAAGCAGAATTATGCGGTTGAACTGGGACTGTGGAACAAATTTACGCTCATTGCAGAGTATTTTACCGAACACAGGGACAATATCCTGATGTCGCGCGCCTCCATTCCCACGAGTATGGGGCTGTCCTCCACCGTAAAAGCCAATGTCGGAGAAGCATCGGGCAAAGGCGTCGATATGAGTCTGGAATACCAGCAAAACTGGACAACGGAGTTTTGGACTTCCGCACGCGCCAACTTCACCTATGCCACCAGCAAATACGAAGTATATGAAGAACCTCAATATGCGGAAGCATGGCGATTCAGGGCAGGACGTTCGCTAAGTCAAAGTTACGGATACATCGCCGAACGCCTGTTTGTCGATGACGACGAAGCAGCCAACTCCCCGAAACAGGAAGTAGGCACATCGCTATACGGCGGAGGAGACATTAAATACACCGACATCAGCGGCGACGGACGAATTACCGATGCCGACATCGCGCCTATCGGCAATCCCTCCGTACCGGAAATCGTCTATGGCTTCGGATTCTCAATGGGATACAAAAGTTTCGACATCTCGGCCTTTTTTCAGGGCGTAGCCAACGAATCCTTCTGGATAAATGCTACGGCCACCTCCCCGTTTGCTTCCGAAACGCAACTGTTGAAAATCTATGCCGACGATCACTGGTCGGAAGAAAAACAGAACGTGTATGCGCTCTGGCCCAGATTAAGCCCGGAGGTCAACACCAACAACGTCGTCGGCAGCACCTGGTTCATGCGCAACGGCGACTTCCTGAGACTCAAACAGGTGGAACTCGGATATACCCTCCCGCGACGCTGGCAGGAAAAAATGAAAATGTCCAATTTCAGAATTTACGTCAGCGGCACCAATCTCTTCCTGTTCAGCAAATTCAAACTCTGGGATATCGAGATGGCAGGCAACGGGTTGGGATATCCCATACAGAAGGTTTTCAATATCGGACTTAACATGTCTTTCAATTAATCCAAAATATTATCTTATTTAAAGTTAAAGAATTCAGACCATGAAAAAAACAGTAAATAAACAACGATACGCCGTAATAGGCCTGGGATGGGTTTGCATGTTGTGCGCCTGTTCAAAATACTTGGACGTGGTGCCGGAAGGCGTCAGCCGTCTGGAAAACGCCTTCGCCATGCGCGAAGAAGCCAAAAAGTACCTGTACACCTGCTATTCGTACATGCCCAGAAGCGCCGATCCGTCGTCGGATCCCGGACTGATAGGCGGCGACGACATGTGGACGATCACCGCCCACTCCTCCCCCTATTTCTCCTACGATGCGTTCAATATTGCGCGGGGAATGCAAAATTCAACCAACCCGCTGGCCAACAAATGGAACGGGATGTACAGGGCCATACGCGACTGCAATATCTTCCTGGAGAACATCGAAACGGTGCCCGACATGGAAGAAATCGAACGCAGGCAATGGATAGCCGAAGTCAAATGCCTGAAAGCCTATTATCATTTCTGGCTCTTGCAGATGTACGGGCCTGTTCCGCTTGTCAGGAAGAATCTCCCCATCGACATCAATACCGAAGAACCCAGGGTAAAGCGCGAAGCGGTGGATACCTGCGTGAACTATATCGTACAGCTGCTTAATGAAGCTGCCGCCGGCCTGCCGCTTACCGTGATCAACGAAACCGAAGAACTCGGACGCATCACCCTGCCGATTGCGCTATCGCTGAAAGCCAAAGTATTAGTAACGGCGGCAAGCAGGCTGTTCAACGGAAACACCGATCAGCAAACCCTCCACAACCTCGGAGACAACAGCCCCCTGTTCGATCAGGAATATCGACCGGAAAAATGGGACAGGGCGGTAAAAGCCTGTGAAGAAGCCATCCATCTGTGCGTCGATTCGCTGGGAATGAAACTGTACGAATATCCGGGCGATTCGAGATATAAACTGACGGATACCATCATGCTGCAATTAACCCTGCGAAATGCCTTCACCGAAAAATGGAACAGCGAAATCATTTGGGCCAATACACAAAGCCTTAGCAGTACCTTGCAGTTGTGGACTGCCCCCAAGTTGAACCCCTCCTTTCAGGACTATTCCCAGATGCGTTTTCTCTTCGGGGTGCCAATCAAAATCGCCGAAATGTTCTATTCCGAACATGGGCTGCCTATTGAAGAAGATCGCTCGTGGGACATGAACCGGCGATATGAACTCCGTACAGGCGTGGCGGACGAAAAACGGTATATCGTGGAAAACGAACAGACGGTACGCGCACACTTCAACCGCGAACCACGTTTCTATGCCTGGATAGGATTCGACCGGGGGATATGGCACGGGCAGGGCGTATATTCCGACGCCGACGCGAACGCTTTGTGGCGGCTTATCTGCAAAATGGGAGAACGCAACGGCGTGTTCACTACCTCCTACGGCCCCACAACCGGCTATTTCCCCAAAAAATGGGTACATTACGAAAATGTCCAGTCAACCGCCACCTCCTACACCATTGTAAACTATCCCTGGCCGCTCATGCGGTTGAGCGACCTGTTCCTGCTGTATGCCGAAGCGCTGAACGAGGCAAAAGACAGCCCGACGAACAGAAGCCTCGCCATTGAGTACCTGAACAAAGTAAGACGCAGGGCCGGCATCCCCGAAGTAGCGGACGCATGGGAAAGCCAGTGGTCAGCCAACGTGCTGAAACATACCACACAAAGAGGCCTGCAAGACATTATCCGCAGGGAACGTACCATCGAACTGGCTTTTGAAGGACACCGCTTCTGGGACATCCGCCGCTGGATGACTGCCATGAACGAATACAAAACACCCGTGATGGGATGGGACCTGATGCAAAGCGCGCCCGCCTATTTCTACACCCCACAGGTGCTGTTCCGACAGCAGTTCGGCGTAAAAGACTATTTCTGGCCAATCAGAAACAGCGATATCACCGTTAATCCCAATCTGGTACAAAACACGGGATGGTAAGTCAAATAATTAATAATTAATAATTAATAGTAAACATAAATAGTAAATAGTAAATAGTAAATAGTAAATATAAATATAAATATAAATATAAATATAAATATAAATATAATAAACATCATTAATAATTTAAATTTTAAAACGATGAAAAGAATCATATATGTAATCATGCTGGCGGCTGTTTTTACATGGAACGGCTGCACGGAAGAAGGCAGGCTGGATCATATTGACGACAGCGCACCGGCGCCCGCCGGGGTGGAAAATGTGACTTCCATCCCCATAGCCGGAGGAGCCATCCTGAGGTATAACCTTCCACGGGACAAAAATATCCTGTATGTAAAAGTGGAATTTGAAACCGCTCCGGGCGAAATCAGGGAAGCCAAAGCCTCCCTGTTCAAGGACTCGGTGACCCTCATGGGATATGCCGCTGCAGGCATTTATCCTGTGAAAATCTACAGCGTCGGACGAAACGAAAAACTGTCGGAACCGGTACCATACGACATCGAAGTACTGTCTCCGCCTGTCGAACTGGTGTATCCCACGCTCGAACTGACGCCGAATTTCGGCGGAATAAAGCTCTCCTACGAAAATACGGCAAGAGGCGACTTGGCCATGGTGGTGATGATCGACACGCTGGACGGCGTCTGGCAACCGCTGCAAACCTTCTATACCAACAGCGCTTCGGGTAGCTTCTCGGTAAGAGGATTAGACACGGTGGAAATGAAATTCGGCGTATATCTGAGGGATCGCTGGAACAACAAATCCATGTTGTATGAAAAAAAGATACTACCGATTTTCGAACAGTACATCAAAAAAGACACATGGCAAAAATATACCCTGCCAGGAGATACCGACATCCCTGCGGAAAATGATGAAAGCCGATATAGCTTGAAAGGGCTGTGGGACGAAATCACCAACGTGTTGTACTTTAATATTTATGCCAGTCCTCACGACCAGCCTATCCCCATGGTCTTTACCATCAAACTCGGAAAAAGAGTCACCATCAGCCGCATTGTGGTGCATTTCCAAGCCAACGGCTATACGGAATCTGCCCCGAAAAAATTCGAACTGTACGGATCCGACGTCGCCTCGCCCAGCGCCGATCTGTTCGGTGGCGACTGGAACCTGCTGGGACGCTTCCAGGCCAAGGATAAACCCGACCCCGTGCAGCCTTCCGACATAGAAGAAGTGGTCACCAAAGGTCTGAGCTTCGACCTGGAAGTAGTGCCGGGAGAGATCGAAGACCCATGGCAGGGAGTGCAGTACATCCGTTTCCGCACCATGGAAACATACAAAGGCCCCGCCTACAGGGGACAGCTGATTTTCAGCGAACTCGACCTGTACGGAAAAATACTTGATATGTAAATCCATTTTAATTCTTTATTGTGTTAATTTTAAATTTTTTTTATCATGAAAAACATCATCTTCATCGCCGGAATCATCTTGCTGTATGCCGGCTGCAAACCTATGGACAGCGTTTACGAAGAATACCTGAAGCCCAACGGCATTGTGTATCCCGGAAAAGCCACCGATCCGGCAGTATTGCCGGGGAAAAACCGCGCCATGCTGACATGGCACAGAGGAACGGACGCCAATGTGGTAAAAGCCAAGATCTACTGGAACGACTTCACGGAATCGAAAGAAGTGGACATTCCGGAAACGGGCGATACCATCCGCGTCATGATCGCGCCGCTGGCGGAAACCAATTATTCGTTCATCATCTATACCTTCGACGGGGACGGCAATCAGTCTGTCCCGGTAGAGGTCAACGGGACGGTATATGGCGACGCCTACGGAACAGGGCTGGTAGGACGAAATGTGGAGATAGCCGAATATATCGACAACAAGCTGCTGCTCTACCTGGGACCGCCCGATGTAACCAACGGCGCAATAGCCACGGACATAAGCTATAAAAAGGAAGGAGAAAACGACTCCGTTACCCTGCGCGTACCGTGGACGGAAAACTCGCCCGGAGTGTGCGCCGGTTATGCCCCCGGCAGCGATTTGAAATACCGTACCGTCTATCTGCCGGAGACCGCCTGTCTGGATACTTTCTATTCCTCCTACACCCTGAAAACGCCCGTCCCACCGGAAGTAAAAATGATGAACAGAACCGGATGGGACGCCACAGCCGACGGTTATCAGGCTACTAGCACTTTAGCCCCCAATGTTCTCGACGGAAACCTCGGTACGGTCTGGCATTCCAATCCGACTGCTGGCGGTAACGGACCTGTAAATTATCCGCACTGGATCGCCCTCGACATGCAAAAAACCATCGTCGTCCACAAAATCGTACTCTACATGCGGTCGGCCGTTCCGGGCAATACCTTTAAAGACTTCATCGTACAGAGAAGCATGGACGGGGAAGCATGGACGGACTGTGAGCAGTTTGTGTTTCAGGGCGTCGCGCTGACCCCACAGCCCTTTACCCTTGCTACCCCGCAGGCCATGCAGCACATCCGGCTGTGGTGCATTAATTCGCATGCAAATCCTTATGCCGTCCTGGCCGAATTTGAACTGTACGGATTTGAATCGTTCTAAATCCCTTCCGATGAAAATCTTACGAATTTTATTGCTTGTTGGCATCGCGGGATGCGGAAAAACCGGCGAAAAGCCTTCGGAGAGCCTGTTGCAGGTGGAGACGCTGTCTGCAACAGGCGTCACGGCCAGGCAAGCCCTTTGCCGCGGTAAAGTCATCAACAAAAACGACCGCATGACAGCCTACGGCATCGAACTTTTCCGCGGAGACGATCCGAAAGCAGTGATCCACCGGAAGACCGACGCGCTTTTCGGCGACATTTTCGGTATCTCCCTCTCCGGACTGGAACCGCAGCAGGCCTACCGTTTCCGCGCCTTTGCCGACGACGGCGCCCTCCACTACGGAAATACCGAAAGTTTCACTACGCGGGAGTACGTGCCGTTGCAGGTGGAAACGCTGGCCGCCACGGGCGTCGCTTCCACCGGAGCGCAGTGCGGAGGTAAAGTCACCGGCGGCAACGGAGCGCCGGCAGTCTGGGGCATCGAACTCTTTTATGAAGACGACACCGTTGTGTACGAAAGATCATTATCCTTTTCGGGAGATGAATTCAAACTGAACATCTCCGGACTGGGAGCACAACAGCCCTACCGTTTCCGCGCTTTCGCCGACGACGGCGAAACAAGGTACTACGGCGAAGACAGGCAGTTCACCACCGCAGCCCCCACAGTCATTGCAGAATACATCCCGCTGGCCGACCCGTTCATCCTGATCCACAAAGGCGTATATTACGCCTACGGAACACGAAACGAAGACGTCGAAAGCGGGTT
>JAISWE010000189.1 GCA_031271175.1 Bacteroidales bacterium
TGAATACGGGCTATTTCCCGGGAGTGGGCACTATCGTAGAGCGGATTGTTTATGTGGAGAACCGGGACGGGAATGTGAATGTAAAAACCGGTCAGGCGGAAACCCTTGAAAGGGCATATCAGCTACTTGATGATAACGGTATAAAAATAAACCGTTGTTCTCGTCGATCGGATCATGCCAAACCTTCCGTCGGAAGGCTTAAAGATGTTTAAATTACGATTTGTAGCAACACCTGCCGTTAAGAGAAAATTCATAAACTGTGTTTTTTTTAAGTAAAATGCAATGACGGCGCCAGAAATACAATTCTTTTTTCAAGTACAAAAATATTTTCGTGAAAAAACAATGACGTTATATATTTTTAAGTATTTTTTCGCCTGCTTCTTGCAAGAGGGACGCATTTCTGTCAATAATGATTTTTTTGCTACACCACGCCGGGCCGCAGGACAATGCATACGTCTTCCGGACAAAAGGCGAGAAAGTGGAGCTGATTCTTTTGAGACAGCCCCCTTTTCTTGCAAAGTTACGTCAGTTCACTTCATCGTTTGTACCTTGCGGTTCGTGTGTTCGCTGCCTGGGTTTATTTAGGGATGCGAAATAAATAAGCTATAATCGTTTTCCGGTGTCCCGTCAGGGACATGGAATCGAACCGGTACATGCTATTTATTTCGCGTGCCTTAAGCTCCAGCATAATGATGGATTTGGCCGGTATTTTTACCTGCAATATGCCGTTGCTGACGCTGGCGGCGGTGAAATGTTCCGGCGTGACGGTCCGGGGCTTTTCGAATGTGTTGTGGTCGGTGAGGTTGGCTGACGTGAGGATTGTTCCGTTTGTTATTTTGGGGGTTTTCAGTCCGGCGATTTCGACGGATACCGTTTGCGTGTTGTCCGCATCAATATTGGACAGGGACAGATGGATGACGCCGTTTTTATCCCTCGAAGCGGTGGCGCTTAGCATCGGTATCGTGCGGTTGTCGCGTACATCCATCTCGTCGCAGATCAGGGTGAAGGGCAGGCATAATGCGTCCTGATGCACCTTGTACATGTTGAATACGTGATAGGTCGGCGTCAAGGCCATTTCACCCCTGTCGCTTGTGAGGATCATGGATTGCAGGACGTTGACGATCTGGGCGATATTGGCCATCCTGACACGCGGGACGTACTTGTGGAACACATCCAGTGTGAGGCTTGCAACGAAGGCGTCGCGAAGGGAATTTTGCTGGTAGAGATGCCCGCGTACCGTTCCCGGTTCTTCGTCCCACCATGTGCCCCATTCGTCGACTAACAGGCCGGTTTGCCTGTTCCGGTCGTACCGGTCCATTATCTCGCAATGCCTCCGGATGACGTCCTCAATCTCAAGACATTTGCCGATTGTCCAGTAGTAATCGTCTTTGTCAAACGCCGTTGCGGCTCCCTTGCTGCCGCTCCAGCCTTTGACCGTATAGTAATGAAGCGAAAGCCCGTTCATGCGGCGGCCGATATTTTTCATAAGGACTTCCGTCCAGTTATAGTCGTAGTCGGAAGCGCCGCTTGCTACCTTATACAGCCGGTTGCCGTCGTAATTGCGGCAGTACACGGCATAACGGCGGTAGAGATCCGCATAGTATTCCGGCCTCATGTCGCCGCCGCAACCCCAGCTTTCGTTTCCTACGCCGAGGTATTTGACTTTCCAGGCCTTGTCGCGTCCGTTCCGGCGGCGCAGGTTTGCCATGGGGCTGTCGCCGTCGGAGGTCATGTATTCCACCCATTTGGCTAATTCTTCCACCGTACCGCTGCCGACGTTGCCGCTGATGTATGGTTCGCATCCGAGCATTTCGCAGAGGTTGAGGAACTCGTGCGTGCCGAAACTGTTGTCTTCGACGGTGCCTCCCCAGTTGTTGTTAACCATTTTCGGCCGTTTGTCTTTAGGGCCGATACCGTCCATCCAGTGATATTCGTCGGCAAAACATCCTCCCGGCCAGCGCAGCACCGGGATTTCCAGTTCCTTGAGGGCATTGAGCACATCCGTACGGTAGCCCTGAGTGTTCGGTATGCCGGAATTTTCTCCAACCCATAGTCCGCCGTAGATACATGACCCGAGATGCTCGGCGAAATGGCCGTATATCTCTTTCGGGATGGTGTCTTTTGCGCGTTCCGGGTAGATCTTTATCGTTGCGCTTTTTTGCGCCGCCAGGGGTGCGGGTTGTGACATGGCCGTCATCGCCGCTATCATTGCCGGAACTAATGTCCCCGATATGGATTTGAATCTAAAGATATTCATAAAATTGAATTTTGTTGTTTGTTAATGTTCAACGGTTCTTTCTTCCGTGAATTTCCCTAATCGCACGTATTTCCCGTACATTTCACGGTATATCTTTGCATTTTCTTCGTTTGGCGTATATTCTTTTGCAAAACCGGAAGTCATCGCTTTTTGAGCATCTTCCACTTTCGGATAAATGCCTGCGGCCGTGGCGGCAAACATGGCCGCTCCGAGAGCGCAAGCCTGGTCGGTCTTGCAGATTTTGATAGGCCTGTTCAACACATCGCTCAGCGTTTGCATGACAAACGGCGATTTCAAAGCGATACCTCCGATGCCTGTCACGTTGTCAATACGGAGGCCTTCGTCTATAAAACGTTCGACGATGGCAAGCGAACCGAAAGCCGTAGCTTCGACAAGGGCGCGGAAAATGTGAGGCGCAGCGCTTCCCAGCGTAAGCCCGTCGATCGTTCCCGTGAGCAACTGGTTGGCGTCGGGCGTCCGCCTTCCGTTCATCCAGTCCGTTGCGATGATGGCGCTTTCGGTGAGGGGTATTTTTTCGGCTTCTTCCGTCAGGGCGGGGATGATCCTTTTGCAGGCCTCGTCGATGAGTTTTGCTTTTGTCGGTTCATCGACAATCGCAGTCTCCGCTAAAATCTTTTTAAGCGGAAATTCCAGCACACGCCTGAACCATGCATAGATGTCCCCAAAGCCCGACTGTCCGGCTTCAAGACCGATCATGCCGGGGATGACGGATCCATCGACTTGTCCGCATATACCTTTAATCAGTTTGTCGCCTATTTCATCGTAGCTTGCGACCATTACGTCGCAGGTTGACGTTCCGATAATGCGCACAAGCGTGTTTGGCGTAATGCCTGCGCCGACCGCGCCCATGTGGCAGTCGAACGCTCCTCCCGCTACGACGACATTTGTGGAAAGCCCGAGCCGTGATGCCCATTCCGGCGAAAGGTTGCCGACGGGTTTGTCTGCCGTTTCCGTCTTTTCAAACAGCCTGTCGCGGAAGCCTTTGAGTAGCGGGTCAAGTTCGGTCAGGAACGCTTCGCCGGGCAATCCGCCCCAGCTTTCGTGCCACATCGCCTTATGCCCGTTGGCGCAACGGCTGCGAACGATATCTTTCGCGGTTTTTACTCCCGTGATAAGCGCTGGCAACCATTCGCAGTATTCGACGATGGAGTAGGCTTTTTCGCGGACGGCGGCGTCTTCGCGCAACACGTGCAGCGCTTTTGCCCAGAACCATTCCGACGAATAGATGCCGCCTTCGTATGCGGCGTAGTCAATATCCCATCTTTTGCACAGTTTATTTATTTCCGCCGCTTCTTTCACGGCGGTGTGGTCTTTCCAGAGAACGAACATTGCGTTCGGGTTCTCTGCAAATTCGGGTAACAGCGCCAGGGGTGTTCCCGTTGCATCTGTAAATGCAGGCGTACTCCCGGTTGTGTCGAAGGCTATGCCGGCAATCCGGCCGGCCGTTCCTTCGGGGCATTGCGACAGCGCTTCTTTCACAGTGGCCTCAAGTACGTCGATATAATCCTGCGGATGCTGACGATATTGATTTATCGAAGGATTACAATAGTTACCTTCCGACCAGCGCGGATAGTTTCGTACCGCCGAAGCGATAATTGCTCCGTTTTCCGCATTTACAACAAGGGCACGGGCGGAATCAGTGCCATAATCAAGTCCGATTACATACTTCATAGAATTAAGAATTAAAAATTAAGAATTAAGAATTGTGGATGGGTGTATTTTTGACTGTCGTATCGTCACCGGCGAGGTGTTAAGCAATCCATTCCCGCCGGAGACGACTGCGATTCGTTGAGTTTGCGACAATTTGATTTACACCCATTATGAGTTACGATAAAGCTTTATTTAAAAGATAATACATTTCGTTATTACGGATATCCTGTTTGAAACTGCGAATGGTCGTAGTGTCGTCGATAATCAGCAGTTCGATATCCGCTATTTCGGCATAGTCTTCGATATGCTCAATAGTCAGGGCGTACGAAAAACTCGAATGGTGCGTGCCGCCGGCCAATATCCACGCTCCGGCGCCGACCTCGAAATTGGGTTGCGGTTTCCAGAGGGCGCAGGCGACCGGCAGTTTCGGCAACGGTTGTGGGTCAATGACGTCCACCCGGTTTACAATCATACGGAAACGGTTGCCCATATCGACAATCGTTGCGGCGATTCCCGCACCCGGATGCGCCTGGAATACCAGCCGTGCACAGGTTCCCGCGTCGCCGATACCCAGGAAATGGACTTCGATACGCGGACGTTTTGCCGCTATTTCGGGATTGATTTCGAGCATGTGCGCCTGAAGAATAGAACTGTCGTCACCGGCAAAGTTCAGCGTGTAGTCTTCGAGGAACGACTGTCCGCCGGGCAAACCCTGTCCCATCACCCACATCGTACGAACCAAAGCGGCGGTTTTCCAGTCGCCTTCCGCGCCGAAACCGTAACCTTCCGCCATCAGGCGTTGCGAGGCGAAGCCCATTAACTGTTTCATGCCTTCCAGTTCGTCGAAGCTGGTAGTGAAGGCTTTGGCATCCTTGTCTTCGAGGAAACGGCGCAATCCGATTTCCTGAGCGGCGGCGTCGCGGACATGCTGATGCTTGTCAGCGCCTTTCCGGCAGTCGTCGGCAAAGTCGTAGAGTAGTTCGTATTCGGCAATCAGGGCGTCGATTTCGCTTTCCGTGACGGCGTTTACGTAGGGGACAAGTTTTGCTATCGGCGCATTGTCCACATGATAGCCCAGACGGATTTCGGCTTCGACCTTATCGCCGTCGGTTACGGCAACGTTGTTCATATTGTCGCCGAAACGAATAATCCGCAAGCCCTGAGCGTCAGCCCATGCAGCGGCAACGCGCATCCAGACGGCGATTTTTTCCTGCGTCGCACGGTCTTTCCA
>JAISWE010000211.1 GCA_031271175.1 Bacteroidales bacterium
TCACATCAGCGACTAAGTCCCGCAGGGACGACACATCAGGAGTATCTGTTTCTACCAACATTATGTCCCTTCAGGACATGAAATCGAACCGTTACATGCTATTTATTTCGCGTGCCTAATGAAAGTTAAATGACGCAAAAGAGACAGGGTATAACCAATTGTCCATAAATTTGCGTATTTTTGTGACGTAAAAATATCATGCCTGTCATTTCATGAGCAGTATTATTCAGTTGTTTTTGCGGTGTCTGATCCGGATGTGGTTGTTTTTTCCGGCCATCACGGTCATGGCAAATGCCACCACAGACAGCCTCCAAATGAGCATCAACGGGGAAACAAACGATTCCCTGAAAGTGATGCACTATTACCGCATGGTAAGGCATATTTTGGATGATCCTCCCGAAAAGGAATACATTTCCCAACAGGAATACGGCCTTGCCCTTCTTTATGGCGACAGCGGGCTGATGCTGTCGCAAAACATTGCTTACGGCAAGGGCGAAATAGAAATGCTGCGCGGTATTGCCTCCGTTTACTACAAGGCAGGCAAATATGACGAAGCCATTCAGTACAACAAACAGTCCTTTTATCTTGCCTCCCAATATGGATCAAACGAACAAAAAGCCAATGCCATGTACAATATCGGCATCGCCTATATGTTGACAGACCAGCACCGGCTGGCGCTGGAATGTTTGACCCTGGTGGAAGCGCTGGCAGATAAGAACGCTGCCTGGGAGACAGACATCAATGAATCCTTGCTGCGGATATACAGACACTTGGACAACGAGGAACATTCCGTCAACGCCGGCAAAAAAGCCTTGGCTGCCGCTCAACAAATAGCAGATACGGTGGCCATCGCCAACATCTGCACCAGTCTGGCAGAGTCGTACCTCCTGAAAAAGGACACTGCCGCCGCCGCCGCTGCCTACGAAACAGCCGTTGCCTGTTATCACCGCCGGCGCTACCACCTGTATGAGGCCATGGCCTTAAGAGACCATGCCTGCCGCATCGTATTGAAAAAAGAGGTGAATCGCTCTTTGGACATGTTGCACCGCGCACGAAATATGACGGAAAGAGCAACCCGGAACAACTTCACCGAACTGATAAAAACCTATAGAGCGCTCGGAGATGCCCACCAGCACATGGGGAGAACGGACAGCGCCGACTATTACCGGAAAAAAGCATTGCAAAAATCCCTGGAATCGGATGTAAATCTCAACATTACGGAAACTTACCTCTGGCTGGGCAACCGGTTGCTGGAAACCGGACAGCCGGACAGGGCGGAAAAGCACTTTTTGCTCGCCCTCCGGTACGACCGAACAATGGCCACCCGCATGAAGATATTCGACAGATTAAGCCATGTCTATCGCCAAAAAAACGATCACCTTAACATGGTACGCTATGCGCGGCAAGCCGTCGAGTTGCACGATTCCCTCCTTGTTACCGGCAATCGCGAACGAATGGACATTCTCCGGATACAGTACGAATTAAAAGAAGAAAGAGAACAGAAGGAACTGGAATTGCGCACCCATGCCGAACAACAACAGCACGACATTGCCAACAGCCGGAGAATCATCATCTTTTCACTCATCATTCTCGCCGCATTGACCCTGCTGCTCATCCAACTGCTGCGCAACTACTGGTCGGTGAAAAAAGCCAACCAAAAATTGAAAGAAAGTCAACATGAAATGTTGCTGGTGCAGGAACAGTTGAACGCCGCTACCACCGAACTGAACCGCTACAAAACCTATCTGGAAGACATGGTGGAAAAAAAAGCGGCCGAACAAGCCCAGAAAGACCTGCAATTGTTCGGACTGGCCAACAACCTTTCGGGAAGCTTCATCTACCGGAAAAGAACGGACAGCAACGGAAACGAGAAACTGGCCTACGTGAGCGGCAACATCCTGAAACAATACGGCATATCGGCCGAAACTTTTATGAAAGAAGGCCATTTCACTTCCCTGTGGGGCGATGAAAAAACCGACGAACTGAAAGAGCTGGAAAAGAAAAGCATCCCCGGCATGGAACCGTTCAAGCACGAATTTTGTATCGCAAAAGACGGAAAAGAACGCTGGCTGATGATCTGCTCGTTTCCCCAAAAAGGAGAAAACGAAACGCTCATCTGGGACGGTTTCGTCATCGACATTAGCAAGCAAAAGGAAAAAGAACGGGTGCTGAAAATCGCCAAAGAAAAAGCCGAAGAATCCGACCGGCTGAAATCGGTATTCCTGTCCAACATGTCGCACGAGATACGCACTCCCATGAACGCCATCATGGGGTTCATAGGCTTTATAGAAAAAGAAAATCTGTCGCCGGAAAGGCGGCGACAGTACATCGACACCGTTCGCAGCAGCGTCGATCAGCTATTAAAATTAGTGGAAAACATCATTGACATCTCCAAACTGGAAATCAAACAGCTCAAAATACTGCCGACGGCCTTTTCGCTCAACGCGATGATGCGGGAACTGGAAAACAGTTTTTCCGAAAAAAGCGGCAGCAAAAGGCTGTTCTTTCAATTAGACGACAGCCGCTTTGTCGAAAACGACATCATCTTCACCGATAAAACCCGCCTCCGGCAAGTACTCCAGAAATTGCTCGAAAACGCATTCAAATATACCGAAAAAGGCTACGTGCGCTTCGGCTATTCCGAAAAAGAGAACGACGAACTGCTGTTTTTCGTTGAAGACTCCGGCATCGGTATCTCTGCCGACCAGCAGGAACTGATTTTCGAATATTTCCGCCAAAGCGCCGATACGGAACTTAAACCGAAATACGGCGGTACGGGATTGGGATTATCCATCTCCAAAGGACTGCTCGAAGCCATGAACGGACACATACAGGTACGCTCCAAGCCGGGTGAAGGAAGTACGTTCCTGTTTACCCTACAAAAACATTTGAAACTGAAAAAGTAATTCACCATCATGCGACACCTCAGGCATTTCATAAAAAACATCACCGGCAGCCTTCTTCCTGTTGTATTCACCTTGGGGGGATGCCATACGGCGCCGGAAACAAAAACAAACATCGACCGGATGGAACAACGCCTGTTTTCCATACCGACGGATTCGGTAGAAGCCGCCGTTCCGCACTTGCGCCTGCGCTACGGCCGCCTGTTCGAGTTGTACAACAACCGAATCATCGCGATAGGCCCGTCCACAAACCCGCAATATCCGCAAAAATTAATCGAATTTCTGACGGATTCTCGCATGTATGCCACCTACCGCAAGGTAATGGCATATTATCCCGATGTCACAGATTTGGAAAAAGAACTTACCGCAGCTTTTTCGCGCTATCACAAGTATTTTCCCAATCGCGACATACCGTCCGTGTACACGCTGATCTCGGGCTTTAACCAGTCCATGAGCGTCGATGAAGGACTGCTGGCCATTTCGCTCGACAAATACCTCGGCATGAATGAAGATTACTATATTGGGCTGGATATTCCCGCATACCAGCGGCGGCTGATGGACAAACCCTACATCGTTCCCGACTGCATGAAAGCAATGGCTTATACCGAATTTCCCGATACCGACACCGTTAACACGGTGCTTTCCAGCATTCTTTACGAAGGAAAAATAGCGTATTTCGTGAGCCGGATGCTCCCGGCGCTGCCGGACAGTCTTATTTTCGGATATACCGCCGCACAGATGCAATGGTGCAAAAACAATACCCGACAAATGTGGACCTTTCTGGTTGAAAAGAAAATGCTTTACCGCACCGATTACCTGACCATTGCCAAATTAGTAAAACCGGCGCCTTTTACTTCGTTTTTCACCCGTGAATCACCCGGAAGGGCGGCAGTCTGGCTGGGATATCAAATCATCCAGTCCTACGTTGCCAGCGAAAAACTGTCGTTGGACGAACTGATGAACCGGCGCAATGATCCGACCCTTTTGAGCAAAGCCAAATTCAGACCTTGAAAAGAGATGGATGCCGGCAGAAAGGGTGTTACCAGCTGGCTTTTTTCACACCCGGTATCAGTCCTTTGGAAGCCATTTCGCGGAACACGATGCGGCTGATGCCGAACTGGCGCATGTAGCCTTTGGGGCGGCCTGTCAGTAAACAGCGGTTGTGGAGACGAACGGTGCTGGAATTGCGCGGCAGGGTGGCCAGTTTCTGAAAATCGCCTTCTGCTTTCAACGCGGCGCGTTTTGCAGCATACTTGGCAACCATTTTTGCGCGTTTTACCTCGCGGGCTTTCATTGATTCCTTAGCCATATTCTAATTCTTTTTTATGTTTTTAAACGGTAATCCGTATTCGCGAAGCAGGGCATAGCCTTCTTCGTCGGTGCGGGCTGTGGTGATAAATGTAATTTCCAGCCCCAGCATCTTCGTTACCTTGTCGATGTCTATTTCGGGGAAGATGATTTGTTCGGAAATACCGAGGCTGTAATTGCCACGACCGTCCAGCTTGGCCGAAATGCCTTTGAAGTCGCGAATACGCGGCAACGATACTGCTATCAACCTTTCGAGAAATTCGTACATCCGGTCGCTGCGCAAAGTGACACGCACTCCCACAGGAACGCCTTTACGGAGTTTGAAATTGGAAATATCCTTGCGGGAAACCGTTGCAACGGCTTTCTGGCCGGCAATAGCTGATAGCTCCGCAATGGAAGTATCCACAATTTTCTTGTCCGCTACCGAATGGCGGCCTACACCTTGATTGATGACCACTTTTTCGATCTTGGGTACTTGCATCACGCTGGTGTAGCTAAATTCTTTCATCAGAGCGGGAATAATCTCCTTCTGATATTTGGTTTTATATGTAGGAATGTATTTATTCATTTGATAACCTCCCCTGATTTTTTTGCATAGCGAACCAGTTTACCGTCCTCTAACCGCCTGCCGATGCGGGTAGCTTTCTTTTCTTTGGGATCGATCGGGTTCAGATTTGAGATATGAATGGGGGCTTCTTTTTTAACAAAGCCGCCATTGGTGTTTTTTGAATTGGGCTTGGTATGCTTAGTCACCATGTTCACACCCTCCACAATAGCGCGTACACGACCTGTTTTCTTGTCGTGGATGATCTCCAACACGCGCCCTTGCGAGCCTTTGTCGTTTCCGGCGTTTACGATTACCGTATCGCCTTTCCTGATATGTAATTTCAAACTCATTTTACTTTTCTTTTATTGCCTATTTTACAGAACTTCCGGTGCAAGGGAAACAATTTTCATAAATCCGTCGCGCAATTCGCGGGCAACAGGCCCGAAAATACGGGTTCCCCTGATCTCTCCGGCATTATTGAGCAGGACTACCGCATTATCATCGAAGCGGATGTAGGAACCGTCGGCGCGGGGTATCTCCTTTTTGGTACGAACCACCACAGCCTTGCTCACGGTACCTTTTTTTACTTCTCCCGACGGTAATGCGTCTTTCACGGCTACAACAATCGTATCGCCCACACTGGCATAGCGACGGCGCGTGCCGCCCAGTACACGGATGCACAATACTTCTTTTGCGCCGCTGTTATCGGCTACCGCTAATCTACTTTCCTGTTGTATCATGATTACTTCGCTTTTTCAATGATTTCGACTAATCTCCAGTTTTTGTTTTTACTTAGCGGACGGGTTTCCATGATGCGAACGGTATCGCCCGTTCCGCACGTGTTTTTTTCGTCATGAGCGTAAAACTTGGAGGTTTTATTCACAAACTTTCCGTATATCGGATGTTTTACTTTGGTTTTAACGGCAACAACAATGGTTTTGTTCATTTTGTCGCTCACTACTTCACCAATGCGTTCTTTTCTTAGGTTCCTTTTTTCCATTGTCGTCTGATTATTTCTGTTCGGCCAATTCTCTGCTTTTCAATTCGGTGAGCATACGGGCAATATCCTTGCGGACAAATCGCAATTTCATCGGGTTATCCAGCGGCGAAACGGCATGGTTCAACTTCATTTTCACCAGCATATTCTTTTCCGTTTCGATACGCTCTTTCAACTCTCCGGTTGACAATTCTTTTACTTCTGACATTTTCATTTTCGCATCTTTTTTTATTCAAACACGTAATCGCGGCGTACAACCAATTTCGTTTGCACGGGAAGTTTTTGTGATCCAAGCCGGAGCGCTTCCTTTGCTATTTCGAAGGAGACGCCTTCTATTTCGAACATGATCCGCCCCGGAGTAATAGGGGCTACGAATCCTTCCGGTGCGCCTTTTCCCTTGCCCATACGTACTTCGGCAGGTTTTTTGGTAATCGGTTTATCCGGAAAAATGCGAATCCACAATTGTCCTTCACGTTTCATGTGTCGCGTGATGGCCTGACGTGCAGCCTCGATTTGGCGTCCCGTGATCCATGCATTTTCGAGGGTTTTGATGCCGAACGATCCGAACGAAAGTTCATGCCCGCGTTGGGCGTTCCCTTTCATACGTCCTTTCTGCTGCCTCCTGAATTTTGTTTTCTTGGGTTGTAACATTTTTACGCTATTTTTTTATTTTTGGATATTTGTTTGCCGGTGGTAACAGCCTGCGACATGTTTATGCGTTCGTTACCGTTTGGGATTTTTTCTTCTGTCGCCGCGGTTGCGATCGTTACGGTTGCGGTCGTTGCGTCCGCGATCCTTGCGGTCGCCTCTTTCGTTACGTTCCCTGTGATCGCCGTGTTCCCCCCTTTCGCGAAAATCTCCGCGCAAACGACCGGTGTTTCCCGTCACGGAAGTGGCATAGTTGCCGACATTCGGCGACAAATCCCGCTTCCCATACACTTCTCCATTGCAAATCCATACTTTGATGCCGATCAGTCCTACTTTGGTGAGCGCTTCGGCAAGCGCAAAGTCAATGTCGGCACGGAAAGTATGCAACGGGATACGGCCGTCTTTGAGCATTTCGGTGCGAGCCATTTCGGCGCCGCCCAAACGGCCTGAGGCAATGATTTTGATACCTTCGGCTCCCATGCGCATGGTGGAGAGGATGGACATTTTCATCGCCCGCCGGTAGGAAATCTTGCCTTCCACCTGATGGGCAATGTTGGCGGCTACGATGGCGGCGTCCAACTCAGGACGCTTTATCTCGAAAATATTGATCTGTATGTCTTTTTGAGTGATCTTCCTCAATTCTTCCTTGAGCTTGTCCACTTCCTGTCCCATTTTGCCGATAATCAAACCGGGTTTTGCCGTGTGTACGGTGACCGTAATTAATTTCAGGGTGCGTTCGATAATGATTTTGGCAATGCTGGCTTTGGCCAGACGGGCATTCAGATATTTGCGGATTTTATTGTCTTCCACAATCTTTTCGGAGAAGTCTTTACCGCCATACCAGTTGGAATCCCAACCTTTGATGATTCCGAGACGGTTTGAAATCGGATTTGTCTTTTGTCCCATTTACAGTTACTTATTTATTTTCGGTTTGAACTTGCGTTTGAATTTCGGCCTTAAGCTTGTCCACCACGAGGGTAACATGGTTGGAGCGTTTTAACATGCGGTGTCCGCGCCCCTGGGGAGCTGTGCGAAGCCGTTTCAGCACACGACCGCTATCAACCTTTATTTCCGACACTATCAGCACATTGTCTTCAAGCCGTTCGCCTTCATTCTTCTGTTGCCAATTGGAAATAGCCGATTTCAGAAGCTTTTCAACACGGCCGGCGGCTTCTTTTTTGCTGAATCTCAAGATGTCCAATGCCCTGTTCACTTCTTTCCCGCGAATCATATCCACCACATAACGCATTTTGCGCGGAGACGTGGGGCAATTCCTCAGAATAGCGAAACTCTTTTGCTTGTTCGCTTCCTTACGCCTGTCGGCTGATATCTTTTTCCTTTTGCTCATATCTATTATAATATCAGACTTTTATATGCCTATAACCGCCTGTATGTTTCGATTTTTACTTTGAAAATTGGAGCGCAAAGGTACGGATTTTTTTTATTTTAACAACATATTCAAAAAAAAATCAAAAAAATTCGGCAGGTGTACTTTCCATCTACGGTCGTACAATGAAAACATTAAATTAACGTTTTACAATCCCACTACCGTAACCCCTTCCATGTTTTCATCCCATTTGATGCGTTCATCCCAAGTCGCTTTCTTTTTTTTGCTACGGCGGTCGAAGATCAGCAGGTAGGCGGGTATGTTTTTATCAAAATGGTCACGGTAACGGAGCGTCTGTTCAAGCGCCTCGTCAAGTAGCGGGTTGTAACTGTCGTAGTCGTGCCGAATTTTTATCTCGATCACACAGCGGTATTCCCCGTATTCCACAAACAGGTCCATCCGTCCACGGCCGGCGCCTACTTCACGGTCAATCCTTCCGCCGCCATTCAGTATCCGCTGCATAAACGCCAGTAACAGCAAATGCGGGAACGCTTCCGTATAATCCGATTTGGCTTCCCATATTTCGGAATACCTCCGCCAGAACTTCTGAAATTCCTTCAACAGACTGTCCAT
>JAISWE010000144.1 GCA_031271175.1 Bacteroidales bacterium
TTTGCCAGCGTCAAGTCGCCGCTTTTGGGGTGACCGAAGGAGGTGGAGTTGAAATCGAGTTTCAGCCCTTTCTCTTTCGCCCAGTTCATCCATGATGAGAAATGTTCCGGTTCGATGGCGTTGCGGTCAATCGTTTTGCCTTCGAAGTCGCCGTAGATGGCGTGCAGGCTTAGCCTGTGTTTGCCGCCCACCAGCGTAAGCACCTTTTCGATGTCCTTGCGCAGTTCGTCGATGTTCCGTGCTCTGCCCGGATAGTTGCCTGTTGCCTGAATACCGCCTCCCGCACCTCCGCCGAGGTTTTCGAAGCCTGTCACATCGTCGGCTTGCCAGCACTGGATAGAGATGGATATTTTCTGAAGTTTTTCCAATGCAGCGTCCGCATCTACGCCTAATACTGCATAACGTTCTTTTGCGGCTTCATAAGCCGTCTTGATTGCTGATTCTTTCATTATTACTTTTTTTTGAATATTTAGGGTTGATTTTGATTTTGTTCTACAGATGGCGTTTCGACGTCGGCATCTTTCTGCTGGCTAACGCCGGTAAATATAATCGACAGGACGAGGACGGACAATCCGAGAACCAGTGTTGCAACGGCTTTTTTTCCTGCTCCTTTCCATTCTTTTAAAAGGACTCCCCACACGTTGCTGAACAATACGTTGAGCGACATGAGAATACTCCACGAGAATGCCAGCATAACGCCGCTCTTGTCAAAAAAGCTTTCTCCTACACTTTTACCGAAAAACTGAGAGTACCACAATATGCCTGCCAAAGCGCAAAACAACAGATTGTTGAATAATACGCTGCCTCGAACGGAAAAATACTGTTTTCCCGTTTTATTCTTGATGTTCTGAAAAATGCAATATGCGGCATTGGTAAGAAAACCTCCTATTGTCACCAGTAACGTGGCCGGCAAGCCTTTGTACAGTTCCGGAACATTCAAGGCCGTCATGTGCTCTTTTACGCCGGATTCAAGTCCGAGATTAAAACATGCACTCATCACTCCCGCAAGGAGCGCGATGATAAGGCCTTTTTTCAGGGCAAAATCTTTTACGGCTTTCTTTTTTTCTTCTTCGGACATGTTTTGCGACTTCAACGCACCTGCATACCCTATCACGGCAATACCGGCAATGGCGATGGAAACGGCTATCAGCAGTATCAGTCCTTTTCCGGTGAACAGGTTTTCACCGGCTATGATGGCAGGTATCAGCGTTCCGAAAGCCGAACATGTTCCCAGCGCAATGGATTGCCCCATGGCAACGCCCAGATAGCGCATGCTCAAGCCGAAAGTCAGTCCGCCGACGCCCCACAGCACACCGAATCCGATGGTTTTGAAGATAGCGGCCGATCCTGCCGACTCGATAACGCCAAACAGCGTATAACCTTCCGGCACTGCCAGCAACGCGCCCAGCAACGGAAACAGCAACCACGCAAAAACACCTTGCGTGAGCCAAAAACATTCCCACGCCCAATCCTTTACTTTTTTGATGGGAACATACGAACTTGATTGTCCGATACTTCCTACTGCAATAATGATTAAACCTATAATCGTATTCATACTAATTTATATTTGGTTAAAATTGACGACAAAGAAAACGTTTTTTTTTCAAAAAAAGAAAAATATTTATTTTTTTAACATTTGCTTGATAGAGGCGTTTGTGAAGAAATGCCTTCCGACCGCCCACATTCAGTTGGAACCTTCGCTGATGACGGACTGATTGGCTTTCCGGACATCTGTTTCGTTGATTTTGATTTTTTTGCGGTCGTAGGTCATCAGGCCGTTCACTTCGCCTTCCACGTCGGTGGTCTGGGTATAGACGGCGGCG
Organism: Bacteroidales bacterium; assembly: GCA_031271175.1. Classification (GTDB taxonomy): domain Bacteria; phylum Bacteroidota; class Bacteroidia; order Bacteroidales; family UBA4181; genus JAIRLS01. The sequence goes on from JAISWE010000144.1 coordinate 1,824, forward strand.
GAATATCCGTGACGGATCGTCTCTTTCAGTTGCTCTGCATATTTGACATATTCGTCGGTAACTTCCTGCGGGTTTTTAAACTGTATGTATCCCCAGTTTTTGTCTGTCTGCCACAAATGGCCTTCAACGGCAAGACCGATACCGCCGTATTCCCCCAGCACGTTTACTTTTTGGGGGTTGGTCAGTGTGATTTTCGGATTGGGATAATGGTGAATGTCAAGTATGTCGCCTGCTTCGAGATAATGATTTCCGCCGCTGGCGGGATTGACAAGACGCGAAGGATCGTAATGTTTGGTCCACTCCGCTATTTCTACGGACTTGAACTGCCCCCATGCTTCGTTGAAGGGTACCCATACCACTACACAGGGGTTGGGATGCAGCAAGTCAATGATTTCTTTCCATTCCCGACGAAAGTCGCATTCGGATTCGGGAGCGCGAACGGCTTCCTTTCCGTCAAAAAACTGGTGCATCTGCCACTGGGGCGAGTTTCCGCCGCTGGGCATGTCCTGCCATACCATTATGCCTTCTTTGTCGCAATGGTAGTACCATCGGGCAGGCTCTACCTTCACGTGTTTACGTATCATGTTGAAGCCCCATTCCTTGGTTTTCCTGATATCGAAAACCAGCGCCTCGTCGGTCGGCGCGGTGTACAGACCGTCAGGCCACCATCCCTGATCGAGCGTACCGTAATGAAAGAGGTTTTTGTTGTTCAGTTGCATGCGCATCCTCCCGTTGGCGTCGCGTCCGACGGATATTTTACGAAAGGCGGTGTAGGACTTCACCTCGTCGATGGTTTTGCCTTCCGAAATCAGCGATATCCGCATGTAGTAGAGATACGGATGGTCGGGAGACCAAAGTGACGGGGTTTCTACCTGCAGTCGCAGTTCTTTTCCCCAAAGCCCCTTCGCTGCGGCGATGACTTGTCCTTTGTCCAGCAGTTTTACTTCAATGATGTCGTTGTTTCGTCCGGAGGTAAAAACCGTTACGGCAAGCAGGCCGTTGTCGATATCGGCAACAGGTTTTACGGCGGTGATGTGGTTTTCGGCGACGGGTTCAAGCCATACCGTTTGCCAGATGCCTGTTACGGAGGTGTACCAGATTCCTTTCGGATCCTTCACCTGTTTTCCGTGCGGCTGATCACCGCCGTCAATCGGATCCCATACGCGGACAGCCAGTTTGTGTTTGGTTTTGCCTGTCAGAAAAGGCGTGATGTTGAACGAGAAAGGGGAATAGCCGCCCTGATGCGATCCGATCAGGATATCGTTTACAAACACATCCGCCTCCCAGTCAACGGCGCCGAAATGCAGTATTACCTGCCTGTTTTTCCATTGCGCCGGAACGGTAAAGTCGCGTTTGTACCACAGTTCGGAAGCTTCGCCTACTTCCTTTTGAACGCCCGACAATGAGGATTCGACAGCAAAAGGAACCAGAATCTTTCCATCAAATGCAGCCGGTTCAACGCGGCCGCGAGGCACAATGGCATATTCCCACAGCCCGTTCAAATTCAACCATTCATTTCGCTCTATCAGCGGACGGGGATATTCCGGCAGCACTTTATCAGGATTGATCTGTTCCGCCCATTGTGTTTTAATTTTGTCGCCCACAGGTTTCCATTGCGCTTGAATGCTGATCGTGCATACGATCATACCGACGAATAGACTTAATTTTTTCATTTTAGATATTATTTTCGGCAAAAGTAGAAAATGATTATGACAACTCCAAACTTTGGTTAGAATTAAGGTGCGATAAATTGTCGCAGGCGCATGTTTTATTGTTTCCGGTGCAGGAAATATTTTTTCCGTCAAGGTTTTATGCCAAGCCGGAATTTTGTGCAACCGCTGCATGCGCTCGGCGGTAGGCATCAATAATATCGTGCATCGCTTCTTCCACGCTTTGCAGTTGCCGAAACATGGATGCCACCTGTCCTATTTCCAGTTCGCCTTCTTTCAAATCGCCTTCAAAGATGCCTTTTTTGGAACGTCCTCTCCCTAAAAGGGTCTGCATTTCTTCTACGGAAGCTCCACGAGCCTCGGCTGCCTCTACGGCAGACATGAAATCGCCTTTTACTAAACGGGTGGGAGACAGTTTTTTCAACAGCAGTTTTGTATCGCCTTCCATGAGATTCAGGCACAATTGCTTGAACGCCTCGTGCGCCGAACTTTCCAACGTCAGTGCAAAGCGGGTGCCGATTTGCACCCCTTCGGCGCCCAATGCCTGCACGGCAAGCATCGCCTCGCCCGTCCCTATTCCTCCGGCGGCAATCAGCGGCAAAGAAGTGGCTTTTCTGACGGCAGGGACAAGGCAAAGGGTAGTGGTTTCTTCCCTTCCGTTATGTCCTCCGGCTTCAAAACCTTCTGCAACGACAGCATCAACACCGGCTTTTTCGCTTTTGGCAGCAAATTTCGAACTGCTTACCACGTGGGCTACCGTAACGCCTCTGTCCTTCAGGAATCCAGTCCACGTCCCGGGATTTCCCGCAGAAGTAAATACAATCTTTACCGCTTCTTCGACCAGCAAGTGCATGACCTTTTCTATTTCCGGATACCTCAACGGTACATTTACCCCAAAAGGCTTGTCAGTGGCGGATTTGCACTTTCGGATATGTTCCCGAAGCACATCAACCGGCATCGAACCGGCGCCTAAAAGTCCCAGCCCTCCCGCATTGCTTACGGCAGAAGCTAACCGCCAACCGCTGCACCAAACCATTCCTCCCTGAATGATGGGATAACGGATTCCCCATAATTTGCAAACCCTGTTCATCGTATTCAATATATTTATGGTATAAAATATGATTATACATAACCCTTCATTTTGCAAATATAATCAATTTTTGGAATTAATGCAAAAATATTTTTAGCTGCTATAAATCTTCATGCATAAGCATCGCCCTATACGAAGTCTTTTTTTTAAACACAAAGGGCACGAAGTAACACGAAGTCTTTTTTGACAAAACTTGGTGATGTTTTTTTAACCACAAAGGACACAAAGTTACACGAAGTCTTTTTTGACAAAACTTTGTGCGACTTATGCGACTTAGTGGTTCTTTTTAACCACAAAGGGCACGAAGTAACACGAAGTCTTTTTTGACAAAACTTTGTGATGTTTTTTTAACCACAAAGGACACAAAGTTACACGAAGGCTTTTTTGACAAAACTTTGTGCGACTTATGCGACTTAGTGGTTTTTTTAACCACAAAGGGCACGAAGTAACACGAAGTTTTTTTTGACAAAACTTTGTGATGTTTTTTTAACCACAAAGGACACGAAGTTACACGAAGGCTTTTTTGACATAACTTTGTGCGACTTATGCGACTTAGTGGTTTTTTTTAACCACAAAGGGCACGAAGTAACACGAAGTCTTTTTTGACATAACTTTGTGTGACTTATGCGACTTAGTGGTTCTTTTTAACCACAAAGGGCACAAAGTAACACGAAGTTTTTTTTGACAAAACTTTGTGCGACTTATGCGACTTAGTGGTTTTTTTAACCACAAAGGGCACGAAGTCACACAAAGTTTTTCACTATTCACGATTCAACAGGGTTTTCAGTGTTTGAGGCGCATCTGTTGTAATAAAATCGACGCCCATAGCGATGAAGTACTGCATGTCATCAGTGGAATTGACTGTCCAGACGTTGGTGGTCAGTCCTGCTGCCTTTGCCTGATTTACCCAGCCGGTATTGCTTTTCAGGATGCCCATGTTATAGTCAAGTCCCCAGTAGCCGGCTGCCCGCAGCGCTGCGGGCGTCAGGTTGCCGTTCAGGTAGGCCACCCGGTGCTGCGGGTTGCTTTGGATGAGTTCTTCGCAGACATAGGAACTGAAGGCGATATAATCGACCAGATCGGCAACTTCGTTGTCATTGACCATTTGTACCACTGCGTCCACACATCTTTTGTTGTTGGTATTGGTGCTGTGGGTTTTTATTTCGATGACCAGTCGGGTTTTGTTGGGCTGCGTCTGCTGTTTGGCGATGTCGATACACTGCTGGAGGGTAGGCAGCGGTTCGCCGTTGGACAAACGTAGCGGCTGTATGGCCGAATAGAGAGAATTTTCCATGCTCACACCCTGGTAGGTAGCATCGTGATTGAGCACCACTACGCCATCAGTGGTGATCCATACGTCTAATTCAGAGCCGTAGGCGCCCAGTTCGATGGCTTTGTTCAACGAGGCGAGCGAGTTTTGTGCCGATCCTGCTGTGTTCCAGTAGCCCCGGTGGGCAATGATGCGGGTATGGTGAGCGCCGGTCTGCGTGACATGCACCGGTACGGGCGCCACGCCGGCGAAAGTTTCGACGGTTCTTACCGTCATGTCTCCTTCGCGGAGCAGTGTGCCTTCGGGCAGAGGATCCGCCGCAAAAGCGTAGGTTTTGGCGCCGCTTTCCCAATGATTACCCGCTTTTTCGGTGATCCATTCGGGTTTATCGAAAACGACGGGTACATTGGCCGTCACGCCCAGCGTAAAGTCCGTCACTCCCTCCGGAAGCGGTACTGCGCTTTTGTTGACCGACACGGCCGGCGTAATACCTGCCTGACGTACCGCTATGTTGATGATTTGCTTCACTTCTGCGCTCGCAACGCTCACTGTGGCTGTCCGCGCTTCCGTCGAAGCGTTTTTGGCAACGGTAATCCTGAGATTGTCGGTAGCGTAGTTCGGCATCATCACGGAGGTACACCATTCCCGGCTGCTGCCCGTCTCAACGGCGCAGTTGGCCATCACGGTAACTGACTTGTATCCGGCTTCCGCACCGAAATGCTGCACTCTCTGAACGGAGTCTATTTCCAGAAAAAAGCCATCCGAAGTGTCTTTTGAGGAGGAACATCCTATGAAAAGTACCATCCATAAAATGTTGAAATATTTTTTCATTGTTTATTAATTGTCAATTAAAAAAAACAGTCTCCCCCGGCATGTCCGGAGGAGGACTGTTTTCAATCAATAGGTTCAGGGCGTTGTTATTTCATTGTACAACGCTGTTGCATCGGCTGCCGTGAGGGGGCTGTCGTACATACGGGCTATTACCATACTGCCTTTATACGGAGACTCAAGGCCTAAATTGCCGCCGGCATCGCCTCCAATGACAAGCGCTTTCGGACTCACTTGAATGGGACGATAGAAGCCCGCCGCATCTACCTCTTTCGCCAGTGCGCCATTCATATAAAGGTATGCCTTTCCTAACGTTTGATTCCATACGCCCACCAGATGGTAATAAGCCTCTCCGTCCGGTTTGGTCGTCGAATTGGCCCAGATCCAGTTGCTTGCGCCACCATCCGCGACAGGAATATTCGGCAGGAAAGTGATTCCGTTCGCCCCGCTTGCATGATTGCCGGCGGCAATCAAGAATCCGGTCCCGCCGGCGCCATGCGTACTGAAAAACTTGGTTTCGACACCTGCTGCTGGTGGTGATGTAATGTAATCCACATCAAACTTTACCACACATTCGAAGGAGTGGCCATCGGCGAGTTTGTTTTGGAAATCAGTATTGGCATCATAATTAACGACGTAATAATCTCCCGGGGTTTCTGCGTTCCCCTTGGGATTGAAGGTAACGACGTTTCTGCCCCACGAACTATTGTAGGCGACCGACAAGGGATATTCATTGGTTTTACGCCACTCCACGGTGTGCGCCATTGGCGAAACATCGGTTGCCGTTCCGTCTGTGTTGAAGATCACATCCAGCATGTCTGCGGCGCCTGCTTGATAGACGGTGTAGGAGTAGGTGTATTCGGAATAGCTGGTCAGTTTGACGGTGACAACAGCGCTTCGTCCGCCCCACTTGGCATTGTTAGCCGCCGCAAGGGTGAGCGAGGTGGCGGTTTCCGCTGTTTTGGTCAGCCATCCAGCGCTGGTGGGTATTTCATATTCCCAGTCGCTGTTGCTATCGATCGTGAGGATGACGTTACCGCCGGTTTTCGCAACGGATGGCGTTCCGGAAGAGCTTACGTTCAGCCGCGGCTGGAATAATGCCTCCTGCGAGACGGTGATTTCTTCGCTCACGCTGGTGTAGTCGGGCAGGAAAAACCGCACGACAACGTTCTGCTGTGCGGTTAGGGAGCTGGCAGCTGCCGTCAGGGTAAGGGTGGTGGCGGTTTTGCCCTTTTCCGTCAGCCAGTTTCCGGACTGGGGAATACTGTAGTCCCACGCAGCGTTGGCCGTAACGGTAAAGGTAACGTCGCCGCCGTTGCCTGCTATGGGGTCGGGTTGTGCCGGCGTTACGACAAGCGTTGCTCCCACGCCGCTCTGGTTTACCGTAATGACGGCGTTGTCAAAGCCGTTGCAGGCAACCGTCACCGTGGCGGTGCGCGGTGTGACGACATTCCACGCTTCCACGCTGATCTTGAGGTTTTCTGTTTCCTCGTTTAACACGGTGGCAGTGCACCACGAATCGGATGAAGTTGCCGTAAAGGTCTGATTGGTTTTTACGGTAACATACTTGGTCTCGGCAGTGGCGCCGAACGACTGGGTTAAAAACTTGGCTTCCACGCCGAAATAGGGCGCTTCTTCAGTTTTTTTCTCGTCTCCGCAAGCAAATAATGATGCGGCAAGACATGAGATCATCGAAAATTTAACTACTTTATTCATAACTATTGATTTTAATTTATTAATATTACTGTTTATTTATTACTGTTTATTTATTACTGTTTATTATTATTTATTATTGGTTACTATTTATTATTCATTATTTATTATTCATTATTCATTATTCACTGTCTTCGTCTGTTTTCGGTGCATTTATGTTGGTAATGATTTCCGTAACGGAGAAGGTTGTAGCATCGACGGTATAAGTGTAGTACAGTTCGAATCTTTGCTGCTCGGGATGGTATATACTTCCTCCCCTATCCGTTACCTTGGCATTTCCTTCAGGTCTGATGTCAACGGTAACGCCGTCGGGCGCCACGGTGAGGATCATCCGGTCGGTTTCGGAATTGTGAACGGGCATTCTCACGGTATTAGCCGAAAGGGCTTTCAACACGGGCTGCACGCCGATGACTCTGGTAGCCGATTCCTGTGAACTGCCGGAATAATCGCCCGAATAGCGGTTGGTCATTTTCACTTCATAGACGATTGACTGCAACTCGCGGATGATTTCATAGCCGGCGCTGTTGGCCACCAGCGTAAAAGGCAGTGCGTAGGGAATGTCGGGATTCAGACCGGAAAAATCGAAGGGTACCCTCAAAGTTCCGTACTGATGCCCCGCCTCAATGGTAAGGTAGGGTTCGCCTTCCAGCCGGTAGGCGCTTTCGGGCAACATGACCTTGTCGATGTATGCCGCATCGACAAGCAGTTTTTTGGCGTTCAGCGAGTCCATGGCATAGCGGTCTATTTTCAGTCTCACCCGGACATCGTCGGTGATGGGTTCCGAGGAGGCGCAATAGACGGAGATCACTATTTCGTCATTTTCGGTTCCGAAGAGATGTTCTCCCGTATAGAGCATTTCATTGCTGTTGACGATATATATGGTTTTCTTGTACTGTTCGCCGAAGTCCACATCATTGGAGCAGGATGCGCACAGCATGGCGGCCGACAGCATACTGTAAATTACATGTTTTTTCATTTTACTTAATTTTACTTTCAATTATCAATTATTAGTATCCCGGCATCTGATCGAGGTTATAGTTTTTGTCTATCTCGTGTTTGGGAATAGGCCAGAAGGTTTGTCGGGTAGTGAACACCTTGTAGAGGTAATTTCTTTCCACCGCTTTGATGATGGTAAAGAATTTTTCCTGTTCGTTTGTTCTGGCGCTTACGTCCAGCCCCATTACCGGTTCGTTTTCGTGAGTGATCGCCGTTTTGTTGCGGCGGACGTCGAAATAGCGCCTTCCTTCCCACATCATTTCGATCAGGCGTTCGCGCTCGATCAGTTTTTTCATGGTTTCAGTATTAGCGACGTCGGCGTCGGTAATGCCGGGCAGGCCTGCGCGATGGCGGATGAGGTTAAAGCAGCGTTTCATTTCGGCTTCGTTGCGGGACACCGTCACATTGCCCACGGTATAGGTTTTGCCCGGTTCCAGTTCGTTCATCGCTTCTACATAGTTGAAGTACACCTCCGCCATGCGGTAGTTGATGCCGTATTTCAGTTTTCTTCGTCCGTTGTTCAGCCACGAATCTTCATAATGGTTGAATTTGCGGCACAGGTAGCCGGTCATGGGGTATTCTTCGCCCTGTGTGGCGGACCGCTGTGCGGCTGCTTCTTTGCCGCTCACGCTGTTGGAGAAGTATTTCGCCGTTTTGCCGTCGGCTCCTATCAGGGTAGTCTGCGAGGAGGTGGAAGGATAGAACGAGTTGTGGAAAGCGACGGTAGCGTAGAAACGTATTTCACGGTTTACGTACCATTTCCGGGTGTCGGCAAGCAAGGTGAAACCGTTGGTAGACCGGTCGCCCGAAAAAGTGGAATCTCTGCCTGTATATCCTGTCCGTTCGTACTTGTATTCGTCGCTGGCGCTGTTAATATCTTTTCCGTCTGCCATATAATATGCGTCCACCATGCGTTGCGGCAGGTACATTCCACTCCAGCCCTCTATCATTCCCGGATCCATGTAACGCCCATATTCGGTGACATCCGAGAGCTGTTTCGTAAAAAGCAGTTCGCGATTGGTAGAAGCCTGCACACATTCGCCGTCGAACATGTCCTTGTAGGAGTGGTAATGGTCTATTCCGCCGGCGCCATTGGGAAAATCCGCCTGTTCGGCTGTCGGTACGGGCGCTTGGGGGGTATTCGGAAGCATGGGGACGGTGTACAGGTCGCTGGGTTTGAGATCGACCAGTTCTTTGGCAGCCGCTGCCGCTTTTGCCCATTTTTCGATGCTCCGTACGGGGTTCAGGTAAGGGACGTCGGCCTTGTTTTTAAATTCGGCAAATTCCGCATTTTGTCCGTTGAACAGGGGGCTGGCGGTGTAGAGGGTGAGGCGCGACAGCACTGCTCGCGCCGCATTTTTGCTGGCTTTGCCGATTTCCGAATTGTCCAATCGTGCTTCGGGAAGCAGTTCGATGGATCGTTTCAGCAGGCCTTCCACATATTCGCTGCACTCGTCCCAGGTGCTTCGTTCCGGCATCAGTTCTTCAAGCGGCGTATCCAGACCGGCCGGCTCTTCGGAAACAATTGGGATCGGTCCCCATGCCAGCATCAGTTCGAAATAGCACATCGCTTTCACGAAGATAGCTTCGCCCATCCATTCCATCCGGCGAAGGGCGCTCGCTTCCTGACACTCGTTGACCCTCAGGATGAAGGTATTGGCTTTGCGGATGCCTTCGTAGAAAAAATCCCAGCGGTCAAACGCATAAAAATTCTCCGGCGTCAGTTCGTTGTTGCACCAGATGGGATACGAATGGTAATTCATGCGTTTGTATCCCGACACACATTCGTCGCTGATGGGCGTCCAGGGCATCGTACGGTTGGAATTTCCCGGATTGCCGCGAAACGAACCGTTGTCCGTCAGATAACTGTAAACGTTGTTCAGATATCTCTGCACATATTCCTGTTTGGAAAAAATGGTATCCAGCGTAAACATGTCCGTAATGTACGGTTCGATGTCCAGAAAATTGCAGGACGAATAGAACATTGTGGCTACGGTGGAAATGATGACCGCCCAACAGGTCGGTATCTTTTTTGCCTTTCTTTGTATCATGATGTAATTTATTTATAATGATGAATTAAAATGACATTTTCAAAACTAAGGTATAGGACCTTGTCAGCGGATATACCGCTCCGTTGTCGGAAGCCTGTTCGGGGTCAAACAGTTTCACGTTGTCCCATACATACAGGTTATCGCCGATGATGGAGACGCGGAAATTGGTCATGGCTAATTTTTCCGACCATGTTTTGGGCAGTGTATAGCCTATTTCCATTGTTTTCAGGCGGAGGAAACTTGCATCGGCCAGCCAGAAAGTCGAATGGCGGTTGTTATTGGTATTGTTGCCGTAGGTGAGGCGTGGGAAACGGGCGTTGGGATTTTCGGTGGCTTTGTCTCCCGAATAGGACTCCGGCGTCCACCGGTTTTCCTGCTGGTTCACAATGGACAATACGTTACCTCTTTTTTCGTTGGCGAAGGGATAGAATCCCACGCCGCCGAGGAAATAGTCCGATTTGCCGGAGCCTCTGAAAAAGAGATTGAAATCTATTCCCTTCCATGATACGCTTCCGGCGAAGCCGTACTGTATTTTTGGTATCCGTGCGTTACCGATAGGCACTTCATCGTAGCTGTCGATTCTGCCGTCGCCGTTTACATCCTGGTATTTGATGTCGCCCGGCAGCAGGGTGCCGTATTGAGGCGGACTGTTTTTCACGTCTTCTTCATCCCTGAACAGCCCCAGCGCAATCAGCCCGCGCGTAGTGCCGTTCGGCGTACCTTTTTGCTCCAGATAGGGATAGCGAGGCACTACTTCGTCGTAGTCAATGATTTTGTCGCGCGTAAAGGTGAAATTGCCGCGCACTTCCATACTGAAATCGCCGAATTTTCTGGTATAGGAAGCGGTGCCGTCCGACCCCCAGCTTCTCATTTTACCTACGTTGCCCCACACGGTAGAACTGACGCCCATAGTGCCGGGCAAGGTTCTGCGCTGCATGAAAATATTGTCGCGTTTGTCGATAAACACATCCACGGTCATGTTGAAGGCGTCCCACAGCAGGAGGTCGATGCCCCAGTTCTGTTTTACGGCGCTTTCCCACACCAGTCCCGTTGATCCGATGACATTTTCGGTAGTGCCTCCATAGGCGCCCGGCACGTCGCCGTAGAAATAACCCGTAGCAGATACGTTTACCGTAGTCAGGTAGGGGAAACGGGTATTGTCGTTGATCTGGTCGTTGCCTACCAGCCCCACGGAATAGCGCAGTTTCAGCATATTGACAAAGGAGAAATTGTCCTTTACATACTGGTAGTTGGACAGTACATAGCCCAGCGCTATCGAGGGAAAGAAGCCGAAACGCTGCCCTTTCGGGAAGTTTTCCGACCCGTTGTAGCCGAAATTGCCTTCAATGAAATAGATATCGTCATAGGAATAAGTGAGCCTGCCTGCAATGCCCTGATTTCTTTTGGGGATGGACAGCAGTTCGTCGTATCTGTCGGTGCGCTGGTAGTCTTTCTGCTGGTAGAGCGCCAAAGCGCCGATACGGTGTTTCTCCCTGACTATTTTATCGTAATTGATTCTTGCTTCGGCATAAATTGTACGGGTTCCGTAGGACGAGCTGCCAAAGGACATGGGGGAGGCCAGCACCGTTTTGGCGGTCATCAGTTCGCCGGTTTGCCAGTTGCGGTCTGACGCAAAATACAGGTCGGGCATCTTGTAGCGAAGCGTGACATGATTGTTGAAATTGTCGAACGACAGGGATCCTGTAACTTTTAATCCGTCCAGCAATATGCTCAGGTCTTGCTCAAGGTTCAGCAGGGATTCAATCGTATTGTCGCGGTTGGTCTGGTATCCCGTTTCGTTGAGCAATACATAGGGAGAAACGGAAGTGCCATCGCTGAACGAGGGAAATTGACCGTTGGAATAGACTACGGGGATCAGCATGGGCGTCATGTTTGCCACCGCGTTCCAGATGGTGCTCGTATTGCCGATACCCGGACGGTTCTGATCGACTAATTTGGCCGACAGCAGCAGGCTGACTTTGGTGGATTTGGTGACATCCACGTCGATATTGCTGCGGAAGGAATACTGGTTGCGGCGAACGTTGGAATGATACCGTTCCATGCCGCTTTGCTTGTAGATAGCGTCGTTGGTGCGGTAGAAGCCGCTCATATAGTACCGTGCCTGTTTGCCGCCGCCCGCAATGTTGACGTTGGCGTCCACCGCATAAACCCGCTTCCTCAGTATTTCTTCCTGCCAGCTGACGTCGGGATACAGGTCGGGGTCCATGCCGTATTTGATGATGTCGAATATTTCGGAGGAATAGACCGGAAGTTCGCCGCGCACGGTTGAGGCTTCGTTGGCCAGCACGGCATAGTCGTAGGCGCGGAGATATTCGGGCAGGCGCGGAAGGGTTTCCATACTGGTTTTCACGTCGGCGTTGATTTTCACTTTGCCTTCTTCGCCGCGTTTGGTGTTGATGATGATCACGCCATTGGCGCCCCGCGCTCCGTAGATAGCGGTCGCTGTGGCGTCTTTCAGCACCGAGAAGCTCTCAATGTCCTGTGGCGCCAGGTCGTTCAGCCCCGCCGTTCCTCTGTCGATACCGTCAATCAGGACTAATGCGCTGCTTCCGCCGCCAAAGGTGCTGATACCGCGTATCCAGAACTCGGACACGTTCGACCCCGGTTCGCCGCTGCTCTGCACGCCGATCAAGCCGGCAATGCGTCCCGCCAGCGTATTGGATACGGACGAAACGCCGCCCATCTGCAATTCGGAGGCTCTGACCTGCGAAATGGCGCCCACCACGCTTACCTTGCGCTGGGTACCATAGCCCACGATAGACACTTCCTCCAATTGCTGGGAACTTTCCTCCAACGACACGTTGATGGTTTGGACTGCTGCCGTCCCTATCGTAATCTCCTGAGAACTGTATCCCACATAAGAGAAAACCAGCACGGAATTGGGCGCCACCGTAATTTCGTATTTTCCCTCGGAGTCGCTTGTCACGCCGCTGGTGGTGCTTTTCTGGAAAATATTTACGCCGGGCAGCGTTTCGTTGTTCGGGTCGGTCACCACACCCTTTACTTTCACCGTCGCCTGTTGCGCCGACGCGAAAGAAACCGTCCATATCGACAAGACAAGGACGCAGACTATCATTTTATGTATATTCATTATTTTAAAGATTTAAATAATCACTGAATAGAGATGCAACGTATTACGTAATTGTAAGTGTCCGCCACATAGATCAAACCGTCGTAGGTGGCGGTGATATCGTACGGTCGGTAGAACAGCGCTTCTTCCGGTTTCCCGTCGCGATATCCCGATACGGCCGTTCCTGCGGGCGGTCCGGCGAAGATAGTGCAGTTGAGTAGCGGATCGACTTTCCATACGCAGTGGAATTTCTGGTCGCAGATATACACATTGCCGTCGTGGTCGGCGCCCAAGCCGCACAAGGTTCCCAACTGGGCGTCGTGTCCGTTGCCTTCCTTGGATGTAGCCGACACTAAGCCCGTGCCGATGATCCATTCCATGTCGTCCCAGGTGATCCAGGGCGTTTGCTTTCCGGCAGGCGTGTGGTGGGGATCAAAGCGCATGATGCGTCCGGACGCTTCCAGTGAGAGATATATCTTGCCGTCCACCTTGTTGTAAACCATGTGAGAATAAGTTCCCGTCGGAATACTTTGCCCGATCAGCTCTACCTTTTTGGTTTGCTGGTGTACCCTGACAAAACGTTCGCCGCTCTCGCTCATCATATATACATAAGTGTCGTCGGCGGCAAGAGCACATGCGGTATAACTGCCGAATATGCGATTACCGTCTTCGCCTACCTGATCGTAAAACAGATCCGATATCATGTAATTACTCTCTTTGCTGAGGCTGTAAAACAACAGTGGACGCTGCCCCGAATTACGCTCCATGACATAAAAATGACTGAACTGCTCGTTGAACGAGCAACTCCAAGGCACCGTTACATTGAGCACGGTGGTCATCTTTTCGTCTTCCGTGGAGACCAGCCGGATACGCGCTCCGCTCTGGTCGTCGGCTACCATTACGTTGCCTTCGTCGTCCACCGCTACTTTTGCCGGGCGGTAGAAAGTGGATTCCAGCGCAGGCCCGTCGGTAGGCGGGTTGGTGCTTTTGTTCCATATCCCGGCTACGGTGGTTACCGTAGAGCGGATGAAATACTGGAACTGAACGCCATCCAGCACGCTCTCCCTGCCATCCACTTCCACCTTGACGGTAGAGTATTCGCCGGGCTGCTTGGGAACCAGCACATAAACGGCATTGTCCTGTACTTTCATTACCGTGGCTTTTTTGGTATTGAAATATACCTTTATTTTCGAGGGATCGTTGCCGAAATTTTCGCCGGTGATCACGACCTTTGTACCCAAGCCGCCTTTTTTCGGCCCGATACCGCTCACTACAATGGCTTTGCCGGGGTCATGCGGTTTGTCATACGCGTTAGCCGTATCCGTCTTATTGGCACAGCCCGCCAATATCACGAAAACCAGCGCTATCCCGCTTACGCTTGTCATCTGCCGCAAGCGGGATGACATACATCCTAAAAGTTTTAAAAAAGTTTCCATTTATTTAGATTTTTATTGATTATTACATTATGATTAATATTATTTTATATCGCTTTTACAGGATCGGTCAAACCGGAGGGGCTTTATTCATAGTTGATGTTTTAATGACGACATGCAAAAAAGCCGCACATGTCCAAAACATGTTGCGGCTTTGATTTTTTTTCGAAAAATTTTTCCTATTTCCGCGCGTGCGCGAATTTATGTTATGATCTGCTGTAAGTCTCTCTCTCTCTCTCTCTCTCTCTCTCTCTCTCTCTCTCTCAATAACCGTACCAAACCATATATACCCTGCATTACAGGTCAATTTCTCCTTTTGGAAAAATCGCGTATTTTTGGAGGTTTTTTGGCTAAAAAGACAACTATTGGACATATAAAGTTCGCATAAAATTTACCGGTGCAAATGTACAACATAAAAACTCATTTTGCAAATATTTTTTAGTTAAATTTTGTTAATACCGCAAAAATAGTGAATAATCGAAAATTGTCCATTACCAGATGGCCTCTCTTTTTTTCCGCCAGCGGATTTTCGACAGGAACATGCGCATTGCTCCATAACATTTATTAACCCGTCCTTCAAAAAGTGGGATGTAATCGAAAATTTTATCTACCTTTGCCCAAAAATTTTATCTCATGAAAAAAATAGTTTTATTATTGATTGTTTCCGTGTCTTTCGTTATGGCCGGTGCACAGGCTCTTCCTCCGGTTTTCGGTCAGGAGTATTCCGACAAAGTGTTTCATGATTCCCGCGTTCGTTCCTACCTCACGCCGCAACGGATGGTATGGAAATACGACGGCGGAGGGTCATTGCTGAAAAACTCCGATGCATTGCTTGCTTCGGGACACAATGGACAAAGCGAACTGACGAACCGACCGGTATGCAGCATGTACAGCACTGACAAGGAATTTTCTTCTATCGTACTGGATTTTGGGATAGAGATACAGGGAGGGATACAGCTTGTTACCGCCGTGGAAGGTCGTCATGCGCCGGTAAAAATCCGCGTGCGTTTCGGCGAATCGGTCAGCGAGGCGATGAGCAATGCCGGCGAACAGGGAGCGACCAATGACCATGCGATGCGCGACTTCATTTTGGAAGTGCCTTGGCTGGGCGTTGTGGAAACCGGCAATAGCGGTTATCGTTTTGTGCGCATTGATCTGGTCGAACCGAACAGCGAACTGCATTTGAAGGAAGTCAATGCAGTGTTCACCTATCGCGATATTCCCTATTTAGGTTCTTTTCGATGCAACGACGAGCGGTTGAATCAAATTTGGATGACAGGCGCGTACACGGTGCATCTCAACATGCAGGAATATATCTGGGACGGCATCAAACGCGACCGGCTGGTATGGCTGGGCGACCTTCATCCGGAAGTGATGACCGTGTGTACGGTTTTCGGCTACAATGACGTCATTCCCAAAAGCCTCGATCTGGCGCGTGACATTACGCCCCTTCCCGGCTGGATGAACGGCATGTTCTCCTATTCCCTGTGGTGGATCATCATCCATCGTGACTGGTACCGTTATCAGGGAGACCTTGATTACCTGAAACGGCAACAAAGTTATCTAAGCGAGTTACTCCGCATTCTGTTTGCCGAGGTGGACGCTTCGGGAAAACGCATTCATGAAGGAGGTTTTCTCGACTGGCCTTCCAGCCCCAACGAGCAGGGAATCAATGCCGGCATACACGCATTGATAGTGATGGCGTTTCAGGCGGGCGCCGAATTATGCCATACGCTCGGCGAAAGCCAGTTGTCCACCGAATGTTCCGCCGTTGCAAGCCGTATGCGGCAACACGTCCCGCAGCACAACCAGCTGAAACAAGCCGCTTCGCTGTTGGCGCTTGCCGACATCATGCCCGCCCAACAAGCCAATGAAGAAGTGATTGCAGTAAACGGCGCTAAAGATTTTTCCACTTTTTACGGCTATTACATGTTGCAGGCGCAGGCAAAAGCCGGAGAATATCAGGCCGCTATGGACAACATCAGCCGATTCTGGGGCGGAATGCTGGATATGGGCGCCACTACCTTTTGGGAAGATTTCAACCTGGACTGGATGGAAAACGCGGCGGGAATCGACGAACTTGTGCCGGAAGGAAAAAAAGATATTCACGCCGACTTTGGCGCTTACTGCTATGAAAAGCTGCGGCACAGCTTGTGCCACGGATGGGCTTCGGGGCCTACGGCATGGCTGAGCGAACATGTGCTGGGCGTACAGGTGGCAGACGCCGGATGCAAGACGCTACGCATAGCGCCTCATCTGGGCAATCTCCAATGGGTAGAAGGCTCTTTCCCCACACCTTTCGGCGTAGTGAAAATCAGTCACAGGAAAAATGCCGCCGGAAAAATCATATCCGACGTGAAAGCTCCCAAAGGTGTGAAAATCATCAAATAAGAGAGAACGGGTGTAAAGATACACCTTTCTCCTGCTTCGCATAGGGGATTATTGTTTTTCGGTTAAATCTTGCCAGAACCGTACGGGCATGTGCTGTCGCTGAAGCCGCAGATTGAGGCGTTCTTTGATGGTGAGCGATTTACAATAATTTTTCCAGAGACCCTGAAACAGTTTTTCATCGGAGGCCATCAGCGATTCGTCTAATTTCCCGTTCAAGAGGAGGTCGTTGCTGTTGAGCGTGATTTCCTGTGTATGATGCAGGTCGTAGTAATACCCGTATTTTCGTTTCAAGTCGTAAATGACCCATTGCTGGTCGGAAAAACGGTCGGAAAAATGATGGATCGTGAGCGGCAGCGCATTGTACAACGGCCGGACGGGCGCAAAAAAGATATCGTCAGCCGCTTTTTGGAACCGTACGAACTGTTTCAGATACAGCGCTTCGTGAGCTACTTTCCGGGCAAGATTTTTTGCTTCGAGCACGTCGGGATCACCAAAATTCAGGGCAATGGAGGATGCGTTGTCAAATGTTTTGCAAATGTATCGAAACAGTAGGACATCGCTTTTTTCCGTTTCCGACATCCATACAAGTTGTAACATGTTGCAGATTTCGCGCGAAAGTTTCCGCTTCAAGGCCGTCCATACCCGTTCGGCGGCATCCGCATCCGTGACGACGGTGTGGCGTTCTTCGGCAAACAAAGGCGTTGCCTCTCCCATTTTCAGCAGGCTGACGGGAAAGGATTTCCGGCTGTAGGCGTCGAAAATAGCCGTCAGCAGGCCGTCAAACGTCCGATCGTAGAAGAATACCGTCATGCGTTTCGGGGAAAGGGATGTACAATTGCCGATTTTCCGGGAGAGGGCGTTTTTTCGGCTCTGTCAGGCGTTGGCGCACAGCTTCCGGAGAAATGTCCTGTATGGAGGTATGCAACGGCAGTTCGCGGCAGACAATGAAATATTGCGCTTTTTTCATTACGATACCGATTTTTTTCAGTTGGGAAGAGGTCAGCCGTCCGTAACGCCGTGCAGCGAGGATCAGCCGCGCCGACTTTGTACCGATACCCGGTACCCGCAGCAACATGGCGTAATCGGCGGTGTGGATGTCCACCGGAAAATATTCCGGATGACGAAGCGCCCATGCCAGTTTAGGGTCTATCTCCAGTTCCAGGTTCGGATGATGTTCATCGGTAATTTCGTCGGCGCGGAAACCGTAGAAACGCATCAGCCAGTCGGCTTGATACAGGCGGTTTTCGCGTACCAGCGGAGCCTGTTGAACCGCCGGTAACCGCAAATCGTAATCGTTGACAGGGATATACCCGGAATAGTAAACCCGTTTCATGCTGGGACGCTGATAAAGGGCGGCCGAAATTCGGAGAATGTCGCAGTCGTTTTCGGGCGAAGCGCCGACAATTACCTGCGTGCTTTGTCCCGCCGGAACAAATCGCGGAGCATGACGGAATTTTCTGCGGTCTTCAAGGCTTTGCAGCATCCCTTGCTGGATATAGCGCATGGGAGTGAACACCGTCCGATAATCCTTTTCCGGCGCCAGCAGTTTCAGGTTCTGCTCGCTTGGAATTTCGAGGTTGACGCTCATGCGGTCGGCATACAGCCCGGCTTCGTTGATCAGTTCACGGCTGCTTCCGGGAATGCTTTTCAGGTGTATGTAGCCGTTGAAGCGGTACACGGTGCGCAGCTCTTTTATCACTCTGATCAGCCGTTCCATCGTATAATCCGGATGACGCACCACTCCCGAACTTAAAAACAAGCCTTCGATATAGTTGCGCCGGTAAAACTCAATGGTAAGTTCCACCAGTTCGCTCACCGAGAAGGTCGCCCGCCGGATGTCATTTGTCCTCCGGTTCAAACAATAAGCGCAATCATATATGCAAAAATTGGTAAGCATAATTTTGAACAAAGCGATACAACGCCCGTCTTCCGTGAAACTGTGGCAAATACCCATTCCGCCGACGGTATTTCCTACTCCACCGGATGTATTCCGCCGTACGGTGCCGCTGGATGAACAGGAAACATCGTATTTTGCCGATTCCGCCAGCACTTTAAGTTTTTCCAGTGTCGCCTCATTCATTTGACAAAGAAAGTATTTTTTTTTGAAACGGGAAAAAGAAAAACGGGTGCAATTCATTTTTTTCTTTCAGCAATGCCAGACCGGCCTCGGTAGCGATGCCGGCATCCATCACTCTTCCAGAATGTAGAATAGTAAGGATAACTTCCCCGTTCCCAGACATTTTCGCGACAATTCTTCCCAAGTTGGGTTACGGCATATCGTATCAAATTTTGCGGCAAAGTTACGAACAATATTATAATGTGCTATATAATAGCCATTTAAGCTAAATCCAAGTCGTACCCCATAAAACAAAATAAAAGCGTAAATTGCTGTTTTAAAATGAATTATTATTTTGATCAAAAAAACAGGATTAGCTGGAAACCGGCTTTGAGGCAGAAGCAAGCTAAAAATTATTTTTTTTTTAAACTTTTAGCTTTACCTTTGTCCCCGCTTTTACAATGGCGAGATAGCTCAGTTGGTTAGAGCGCATGATTCATAATCATGAGGTCCGGGGATCATAGCCCCGTCTCGCTACTGGAAACAGAGAGGTTTGCGATGGAAGGCAAGCCTCTTTTGT
>JAISWE010000015.1 GCA_031271175.1 Bacteroidales bacterium
GGTTTTTGGGCTAAAAAGACGACTGTTGCACATATAAAGTTCGCATAAAATTTAATGGCGCAAATATACAACATAAAAAACGCATTTTGCAAATATTTTTGAAAAAAAATGAAAAAAAAATATTAATCAACTGAAAATATGTTAAATAGGTGATGGATGTTTTAAAATTTTTTTTTCATCAGACAAAAGCTTGCAGCCAGGCATGCGCCATCAGTTGAGCGCCAGCCAAAGATGCATGTACGCCGTCGTGTGTCCAGTAGGATGCGGGCGCGTGTTTTTGGGCTTCGGCATACAGCTTTTGGCAGGGGATGAAAACGGCATTAAATTCATCGGCCAATTTTTGAGCAACGGCGCGGTATTCGTCGAATGCGGGAAACCATGAATCATTTACCGTCCCCACTCCTTTCACCGCATAAGGCTCTCCGATGATCAGCTTTACGTGGGGGAGCGCGTCCACAGTCCGTTTCAACAAGGCGCGATAGTCTTTTTCATACAGGGCCACCGTCCCGGTGTAGCTGTCGGTCTTGGTGTGCCAGAAATCATTTACGCCGATTAAAATACTCAATACGTCGGGTTTGATTTGGATACAGTCCGTATCCCAACGTTTGTCTAACTGGAAAACTTTGTTACCGCTGATTCCCTTGTTGTAGATGATCGGGCGTTTTGCGGCGTATTGATGTAAGAGTGCGCCGGCGGCTAAAACGGCATAGCCGCTTCCCATCATCGGCGAGCTGTTGGGCGTTTTTACCGCCCTGTTCCGACCGGCATCGGTGATGGAATCGCCCTGAAAGAGAATGATAGCGTTTTCTTTCAGTTGAATACGGGAGGAGGAACGAATGTTCACCGTCGAAGCAATGATACTGTCTGTTAATCCGAGAACTGCGCCCGTAAAGGCTGTCTTTTTTAAAAAACTTCTTCTTTCCATTTTACAGATAGTGATTGAGTTCAAAATTATTTTTCATTTTTTTCACCATAGATATATAATGAATGGTATCTTGGTATAAAATTGTGTTGCCGGCACACCCTGTTGATGATTTCTTGCAGGTCGGGCGCCGAAAATTCAATGATTTCTCCCGAATTCATGCAAACCATGTGTTCATGTTGGACGGTTGGCCATGCTTTCTCAAACTGGGCGTAATTCCTGCCGAAGAGATGTTTAATGACTAATTTGCAATCCAACAACAACTCAATGGTATTGTACAGGGTAGCCCTGCTGACCCTGTAATTTTTGTTTTTCATCTGTATATACAAAGATTCGATATCGAAATGAGAATCGTGTGAAAATATTTCTTCAAGAATAGCGAATCGTTCCGGGGTTTTCCGGTGTCCGTTGCGTTCCAGATATTTGGTAAAAATGCTTTTGGCTTGTTCTGTTGCCTCTGTTCGGGTCATATTTCGTTATATTAAAATTTAAAAATGAATCATCGCTTTCATCACGCCATCTCGGTAGCCGGCGACCAAATCGAATGCGGATGGGCAGGTTTCCAATCCGAAGCGGTGCGTAATCCAGTGTGCTGCCTTTACGCTGCCGTTGGCGAGCAGCTTGATGGCTTTTTTGTCGCAGCCGTTCTGCCGTCGGACGTTTCTGATGGTTATTTCCTTGTGTCTCAATTCATCTACGGGAAAAGAGAAGTGTGAAAATTCCGGAATGCCGATAATCAGAAGTTGTCCGCCCGGTTGGAGCAAGTGAATGGCTTGCTCAAGGGCTTCCTGCTGTCCGCAACATTCAAATACGAGATCGAGCATTTGAGGCGTATCTTTCTTCACGCATCCTACAATATCGTTGCGAAGGATATTACAGGCGACATCTGCGCCGGAAGCAAGAGCGATCGACAGCCGCGCATCAATTTTGTCGGTGATGTAGATATGCCGTGCGCCTGCCAGCTTCAATCCTGCCGCTACGCTTAATCCGATAGGGCCTGATCCGAGAACGGCAACATTTTTTCCTTTGATGTCTCCGGCCATTTGTACGGCATACAGCCCGATAGCCAAAGGTTCGGAAATGGTGGCCTCTTCGAATGACAGCCGGTCGGGTATCGGCAGGCAACTTCTTTGCGGCATTACGATATATTCCGAAAGGCAACCGTCTGCTTGGCCGGGGCATCCCAGAAACCGGAGGTTGCGGCATGTATGCGGACGACCTCCCCTGCACTGGTCACACTCGCCGCACGGCATGGCCGGATCGATGGCAATCCGGTCGCCAGCACGAAAACCGCTCACGGCGCTGCCTGTCTCCTCTACAATCCCTGCTCCCTCGTGTCCTACCGGAAACGGATACTGCACCACTTGCGATCCTATTTTCCCGGAAACATAATAATGAACATCCGAACCGCAAATCCCTACTGCCTGCATTCTTATAAGCACATCCGTATCCAAATGAATATCCGGTTTTTGAATATCCATCAACGCCATTTTACGGATGCCTGTCAACTGCATCGATTTCATTTTTTTTACTCTGATAAAGCGGCGAAAGATAGTCATTTTTTTGTAATCCACATAAATTAATGCATGGTTTTCAATAATGGATATGATTAAACATGTGACAGTTAATATTTTATTTTCAAGAATACTTGCATGTAATCATCAGATGCAGTATGTTTGTATCCAAAAATCGTATATTTGTAATTTTATTCACTATTATTTTTTCAACACATGAAAGGTAAAGTAAAATGGTTTGATCCCGGCAAGGGATTCGGATTTATTCTAACGGAAGAGGGAAACGAAGTTTTTGTACACTATTCGGGTATTGTCAAAGAAGGGTTCAAGACTTTGGATCAGGGACAGGAAGTCAGTTTTGAAGTGACGGAAGGGAAAAAAGGATTGGAGGCGATTCGTGTCGAGCCGGTGTAAGTCCGGTCTTACGGATTCATTTTGGCGCGTTCAGCATTTTCCTCAGGACCGCTGTCAGTCTGTCTATTTCGTCGTGGGTATTGTAGAAGGAGAATGACGGCCGGACGGTAGTTTCCAGTCCCATTCTGCGCAAGGCGGGCTGTGCGCAATGATGTCCTGCACGTACTGCAATGCCTTCGAGGTTGAGCAGTTGGCCGACTTCCGGCGTTGGTATGCTGTCGAGTACAAAAGATACCACGCTTACCCGTTCCTTTGGATTGCCGATGAGCCGTAATCCCTTGATTTTCGAGAGTTGCTCCCGGGCGTATTCCGTCAGTTCGTGTTCGTATTTTTCGATGCGGTGGATCCCTGTGCGCCGTACATAATCAAGCGCTGCTCCCAAGCCTACCGCATCGGCGACGTTCGGAGTGCCGGCTTCAAAACGTGCAGGCGGAGCATGGAAGCGTGTCTCTTCAAAAGTAACGTCCAGAATCATGTTGCCGCCGCCCTGCCACGGGGGAAGGATTTCCAATAATTCTTTTTTCCCGTACACTACGCCTATCCCGTTGGGGGCGTAAATCTTGTGTCCCGAAAATACGAAAAAATCGCAATCCAGGTTTTGTACATCTACGGGAGTATGTGCAATGGATTGTGCTCCGTCGATAAGTACGCGGGCATTATATCGCTTGGCCATTTCCACCATTGTTTTCACCGGAGAGATGGTGCCGAAAGTGTTGTTCACATGTGTAAAAGCGACTATTTTGGTACGCGGACTCAGTAACCGTCCGTATTCTTCCAGCAGGATGTCGCCGTTGTCGTTGATAGGAATGACCAGCAGTTTCGCTTTTTTTCCCTTCGCCAGTTGTTGCCACGGCACGATGTTGGCATGGTGGTCGAGCGTAGAAATGATGATTTCGTCGCCTTCGCCGATATATTTTTTTCCGTAGGTGCCGGTAATCAGGTTGATGCCTTCTGTGGCGCCACGCACAAAAATGATTTCGTCCGTGGACGAAGCATGGATAAAATGCTTTACTTTTTCCCTTGCATTCTCGTAGGCATCGGTGGAACGACGCGCCAGTTCGTGGGCTGCACGGTGGATGTTGGAGTTATCGTGGGCGTAAAAACGACTTATTTCGTCGATGACCGACTGCGGTTTTTGGGTGGTGGCGGCATTGTCGAACCACACCAGCGGCTTGCCGTTTACTTTTTGATGAAGAATGGGAAAATCTTTGCGAATCACTTGGGGATTAAACGTTTCAGGATATGCCGCCCTGGAAACGGATGCTTCATCATAAAAAGATCCCATGCGAGACCCGTTGACGGAAAAATCATCGTCCACAGCGTCGAGCAATACTTTCGGAGGTACGTCGTCGGTATGCGCCAAGTTTTTCAATTCCTCCGCAAACGGGATATGTCCTGTTTGCAGGGAGGTGAATGATTTGTACACGCTCTCCAGCCGGATGTCGTCATCGGGGGCAAAGGGGGAAACGGCGCTGCGCAGTTCCTCTTTCGGCATCATCTGCAAAACCATCTCCCGTAACCGGCTGATGTCACGGATATCTGTCGGGAAAAAATCTTCCATCGCTTGAATTTATACTTTAAATAAGGTACAAAGATCGGAAGTGCCGATAACGGAAACAATACCATATTTATGGTAAATTTGCGTTGCCTGTAAAAAAATCATTCCTTGCCCGTTCCGCTCGCCGGTAGCCCTTACAGCAAACCGTCCGCCGGCACGGTATCCATGTCGTTGTAGTCGAGGTTTTCGCCTGCCATTCCCCAGATGAAGGTGTAGCTGGCAGTCCCCGCCGCCGAATGGATCGACCATGCCGGCGAAATGACTGCCTGTTCGTTTTTCATCCACAGATGGCGGGTTTCATCAGGCTCGCCCATAAAATGACAGATGGCCTGCCCCGGTTGCACATCAAAATAGAAATAAGCCTCCATTCGCCGCAGATGGGTATGTGCAGGCATGGTGTTCCAAACGCTTCCCGGAAGGAGTTCCGTCATGCCCATCTGCAATTGGCAGGTTTCAAGCACTTCGCGCACCAGTAGCCGGTTGATCTTTCTTGCGTTGGAAGTTTCTTGGGCGCCGGCTTCCATCACTACCGCATCGGCAAGGGTGATCTTGCGGGCAGGATATGAACGGTGAGCCGGAGCGGAATTGAAATAAAACTTGGCCGGCTGCCGGCTGTTTTCACTGGCAAAAGACACTTCCCGGTCGCCGCATCCCACATACAAGGCCTCTTTGTGAGCGAGAAGGTATTCCTGTTCGCCCACAGTCACTTTTCCCGTTCCGCCTGTATTGATGATGCCCACTTCCCTGCGATGCAGAAAATTGGGCGCTTTGAGAGGGCTGATGGTTTCCAGCGGAAGTTTTTTGTGTACCGGAAACGCGCCGCCTACAATCAAACGGTCGTACATGGAATAAACCATGTTGATGTCGTCTTCGGTGAATACGTTTTCCATCAGATGCTCTTTCCGCAACTTCCGGGTGTCATAATGTGCGGCATCTTCGGGATGTGAAGCATATCGAATTTCAAATTTTACGCTCATTTTTATCGTTATGAAGTGAAACGGCAAAGTTAAATATTTTTCTGATGAAAAGGATACATTATTTTGCGGCAACGGCAATTGTCATGGTAAATTTTTAATATTGCTTTGGTTGACGGCGTCGGCCAATATCCGGTAGATCCTGCTTCGCAGGTGGGAAGCGGTCAGTTTGTTATTGTTTTCATCCGGGCACACTCGGTTGGAGAGGAAGATGAACAGCAGTCCGTTTTCCGGGTCCATCCATACGTAGGTACCGGTAAAGCCGCTGTGTCCGAAGCTTTCTGCCGAAGCATTTTCGGCTGCCGGGTTGTTTTTGCGCGAGTCGGTTTCGGGTTTGTCGAATCCTGTGCCGCGGCGATTGCCCTGTCTGCAATAGGGACAGGCGGTAAATGCTTCGACGGTTGCTGTTTCGATGAATCGTTCGCCGCCATATACGCCTTTGTTGAGGTACATCTGCATCAGTTTTGCCAGGTCGTTAGCGTTGCCGAACAGTCCGGCATGACCGCTCACACCGCCCATCAATGCGGCGTTGCCGTCGTGTACATGCCCGCGCAGCCACTGTTTGCGGAAAACAGTATCGTTGGCTGTAGGAACGATCCGTTCCATGGGAAAACGGTTCAGCGGGCAGTATCCCAGTGTTGTAGCGCCAAGTCGCCGGTAAAAATGGTATGCCGTGAAGGCGTCCGTACCGAGACCGGTTTTTTGTTCTATCAGTTCCGTCAGCAGGATAAAGCCCAAATCGCTATAGAGGTATCGCTTTTTGGGTTTCAGGGCGGTGTGCTTGATGCGCTGAAAGATGGTATCGCGGAAACTGTCCATGACATACAGATTTTGAGCGACTGGCAGGTGATGGTTTTCATCTTCCCCGCCGGTGATGTATTGGGGGTTGAATGATCTTCGACGGTTCAGGAAAATGTTGGCTGACAGCCGGATGGGATGTATTTCGTCTTTTGTGCTTGAAATAAGGGTTTGGGTGGTGTCTGTCGGTTGCAGCACGTTCGGATAAAAGGGAATGAACGCCGGCAGCCGCGCCTGGTGCGTTAGCAGGTCGGTCAGGGTAATGCGGTCGATTTCGCTTCCTTCTGGGAAGGAAAGATGCTCGTCTAAGCGGTCGCGCAGCCGGATTTCCCCGCGGTCGTGCAGCAGCATGATCGTGGGGAGTGTTGCCGCCACTTTGGTTACCGACGCCAGGTCGTAGATATGTTCCGGGCGGACGAGTTCCGCCGTGTCGTAACGTGTTGTCCCGTAAGTTCGGTTAAAGAAGACCACGCCGTTGCGGGCGGCCAGTATCTGGCAACCGGGGAACATACCGCTGTCGATGGCATGGTACACCATTGTGTCGATGACGTGCAGCCGGCGGGAAGGAATACCGACTTCCTCCGGAATGGAATACCGCAGCCGCAGTCCGCCGGCAGTGGTCAATCCCTTGCGGAGGGAATAAACGGAATCGACCGTAACGGGAAGGCTGCCGTTCGCGCCCAGCGCTCCATACAGAAGTTGAGCCGTATGTTCCTGCATGATCTGCGCGTCCTGGTAGGCCACCACGATTGCCTGCATTTGCGCTGAGTTCCGAAAGTTCGACAAGGCATAGGGAGGCGCAAAAAGGCAAAGAATCACTTGTGTCTCATTCGACAGGCGTTCTATGAAAGAAAGGACACGTGGAGAAATGCCGTAGTTCGGGCTGAGGTATCGGGTGTTGTGAATGCCTACCACTACCCTCGAACAGGCGCTTAGTTTTTCGGCAAGTTCTTTTTCCTGCTCAGGGGTAGTTTTTTCGTCGAGAAAGAAATGATCGTTTTCCTCGTATTTTTTCATGGTTTCCAGAAAATAGTTGGGCGTTTGCTGTCCGGTAATCAGGATGGCCGTGTTGGTGTGGTCGAGATGTTTCAGGGGAAGGATGTCGTTGCGGTTTTGTAAAACGGTTGGCGATGCGGCGGCGAGTTGCCGGTTCAGCAAAACTGCTTCCGGTCTGTTCAGGGCAACATGCAGGCCGGCGGTATCCACAGGTTGGTAGCGGGTCAATCCTGCCCACTGTTTTGCAGCCAGTATTTTCCGGCAGGAAAATTCGATCCGTTCCCGGCTGATGCGTCCGCTATCTACGGCTGCTCGGATGGCGGCAACGGCACGAGGTACGTCGTCGGGCATCAGCAGCACATCGACGCCCGCTTCCAGCGCTTTGACCTCCACTTCCCCCGGACGGAAAAACATCGAAACGCCTTTCATGTTCAAGGCATCGGTATATACCAATCCGCGGAAATGTAACGAATCGCGCAGGATGTCGGTCAATATCCTGTGCGAGAGCGACGAAGCCAGATGGGGCGTCGAGTCCAATGCCGGTACGCAGAGATGTCCGGCAAGCACTCCCGTCAGCCCCTGCCGGATCAGTTCCTTGTAGGGACGCCATTCCAGCGAGTCGAGCGAGGCATACGAATCGCCGATCACCGGAAGCGCCTGATGGGAATCAACGGAGGTGTTGCCGTGTCCCGGAAAATGTTTGGCTGCCGTAAGGATGTGCTGTTCCTGCATACCGGCCATGTAAAGAACGCTCCGGCGAGTGACATCGGCGCCATCCTCGCCGAAAGAACGAATGCCTATAACAGGATTGGCAGGCTGGCTGTTGATGTCCACCACAGGCGCAAAATTCAGGTGTACGCCCATTCGTTTGAGTTGCCATCCTGTTTCCTGCCCCATCCGGAAAATCAAATCCAGGTCTTGTACTGCTCCCAGCGCCATTTGCCGGGGAAAAGAGATGCAACTGTCCAGCCGCATCCCAAGCCCCCATTCGGCATCCATCCCTACAAGCAGCGGTATTTGCGAAAGACGCTGGTAATGATTTGTCAAGTTCGCCTGTCGCAGGGGACCGCCCTGAAAAAAAATCAGCCCGCCGATACCGTATTTCGTGATATGGTCGGATATCTGCTCGACATGCTTCCGGTCTCTGTTGGAATAAGCCGCCACCATCAGCAATTGCCCAATGCGCTGTTCGAAAGTCAGGCTCTTGAATACCGAATCCACCCAGGGAGTATGCAGGTTGTCGAAAGGAAAAGCATCGGAAGAAGTATCGGGCGGCAGGGCGCCATCGCGGAAGGATATCAGCATAAAATACAGTAAAACAGCGCCTATCCATCCTGAAGACAAAACAATTTTCATATTTTTCATACTACAAAGCTACATTAAATAATGAGACGGCATCACACCTTGCGCGGGCAAAGATGTTGAGAAGGGTTTTGCCATCGTATTTCCGTCAGATATTCAGCGTTTTCCGTTTATTTTTTTAAAATACCATAAATGTGGTATTTACAAAGTCCAACAGGGTATCTATTTTTGCATCGTAATTTTTATACGTGAATAGTGAAGGATGCGTCAGTTAATGTACATTATGCCAATAGATATAACAAGATATATTGTAAAATATTGTAAATAAACGCCATGAAGAAGAAAAAAGAGTATCACAATGCAGGATTCCTGCACAGCGCAATATGTTGATATTGCCTGTGGCGACGAATCGAGAGCAATAAAAAAAAGTGTCCTCCTCATACCGGCTGCAATGGGAACGGGAGAACACTTTAACGCTAAAGTTATTCATTTAGAGTCGCTGCAAAATTAGCATTTTTTTCGACATGACCTTCCGGTCGGTCGAAATTCATCCGATAAATTTTATTTTAAATTCAAATTTCATAAAAAAATGACACATTCTATAAAATCCGGTTTGGGGATTTCCGGTATAAAAATCCTTTTTTTGAATCTGTTGTTATGGCTCGGTTCTTTCGCGGGCGTTTATGCCCAGTCCGCCATACAGGGCAAGGTGGTGGACGAAAATAAAGAAGAGCCGCTGAGTGGAGTGACCGTTGCCTTGAAAGGTACGACGACAGGGGTAATAACCGGAACAAATGGCGAATTCAGTCTTAGGCCGGAAGAGTTGCCGGCCACCCTGCTGGTGAGCTTTGTCGGTTACAGGTCGCAGGAAATAGTGGTGTACGACACTTCCGACCCGTTAGTGATTGCACTGGGCGAGAA
>JAISWE010000047.1 GCA_031271175.1 Bacteroidales bacterium
GAAACTTGCGGACGACAGCGCCCTGCGGCAAGCACTCGCCGACGCCGCCTTCGACAAAGTGCGGCGCTACGTGTGGGATAATATTGTTCATCAATATATCGAAATATACCAACAATGTAAATAATGAAAAAATGTTGAAATACAAAAACGTTTTATTGAAGTTGAGCGGGGAGGCGCTCATGGGTGAGCAGCCTTCCGGCATTGATACCCGTCGGCTGATGGAATATGCCACAGGGATCAGTGATGCTGCCGGATCGGGTGTCCGCATGGGCATCGTTTTCGGGGGAGGCAATATTTTTAGAGGATTGCAAGGCGTCGATAAGGGTTTTGACCGCGTAAAGGGCGATTATATGGGGATGCTGGCAACGACGATCAACGGGCTGGCGATGCAGTCGGCGCTGGAACGCCTGGGAATGAAGGTACGGTTGTTTACGGCCATCCGCATGGAACCTGTCGGCGAGGGATACAGCCGTCCCAAAGTGATGGAAGCCCTCGCCCGCGGCGAAACGGTTATTTTCAGCGCCGGAACGGGAAACCCTTATTTTACTACCGACACAGCGGCAGCGCTCCGGGCGCTGGAGATGGAAGCCGACGCCCTGCTGAAAGGAACGCGGGTGGACGGCATCTATACGGCCGACCCGGAAAAAAACCCGGATGCCGTCAAGTTGGAAAGCCTTTCCTTTGACGAGGCTTACCGTTTGAACCTGCAAGTGATGGACTTGACGGCTTTCACCCTTTGCAGGGAGAACAACCTGCCTGTGGTCGTGTTCAATATGAACAGAGAAGGCGAACTGATGCGGGTGTTGAACGGTGAAAACGTCGGGACGGTTGTAGCGGTAAGGAAAGGGGATACCGCGTGCCGTTGAGGGCTGCTTCCGTTGCGGCAGTAATGCCCCCGACGTACTCTCCAATCGGCCATCGACCGATTACAACAAATACTGACCCTCTTCTTTCAGTCTTTTCCGAAGAAAGGGAACATCAATGCTGTGAACGTCATTTTTTGACTGCCGGATGGCGTGTGCTGCCGCCATTCCAGCCGCTTCGCCCGTTACCAGACAGGGCGGCATCACCCGTAAGCTTCCGAAGGCTGCTTCGTCGGTGGAGATGCAGCGTCCCGCCGTCAGAACGTTTTTCAAATCCTTGGGCGTCAGGCAACGGTAGGGGATACCGTGCGATTCGCCTTTCTTATAATGGGTCGCCTTGTATCCTGACTTGTGTACGTCAATATAATAGCAATTGCGTCCTATTTCATCTTCGAAAGTTTTCCGCTCCATCCAGTCCTCGATGGTAAAAGTATAATCGCCTTCGATGCGTCGGCTGTCGCGTACGCCGAGCAAGGCTCCTGTTCTTGCCAGAAAAGCGCCTCCGAATGTTTGCGGCTGTACTTCCTTCATGGCTTGCAGATACTGCGCGGCGATTTGCCGTCCGGTGATCATGGCTTGCGACAAAGCCCACGGATCGGTACTGTCGATATTTACCAGATGACCTGCATTGAACTGTACCACATCCGGGCCTACCAGATTATTGCAGAAATGTTTGTCGATCAGGGGATATTTGCCGGAAGCGACGGCCTCATATACGGGGCTTTTCGGATTGCCCGTATGCAGATTGGGGCCGTTGAGGTAACGGTAGGTATCCACGTTGGCGAAGGAAAAGCACATGGTGGAACTTTGCACTACGCCGTTTTCGTCGCCTCGTTTGAACGAAGCGCCCGCCCATGCCGCAAGGTCGCCGTCGCCGGTGGCGTCGATATACACTTTGGCTTTGAAAGCGACAAGGCCGGATTTGTTGGCGACGATCAATGCGTCCACCGTATCTTTTGCCGACATTTCCACCGCGGCTACACGCGAAAAAAACAGCGGCTGCACTTTGGCTTCCGTTATAAGACGGTCGTACACTGCCGCCAGGTATTCCGGATTGATGTGTACCCAGTTCAGTTTATTGGGGGATTCGTGGGGGACGCCTTTTTTCGACTCGTTAAAAATCTTTTCCGCCAGTCCCCGATAGATGATTTTTTCGCCGTCGGAAAAAGGGCACCATGCCGGCACCATGCCGGAAGTGCCCATGCCACCCAATTGCCCCATGGCTTCGATGAGCAATACCTTAGCGCCTTCCCTCGCCGCCGATATTGCTGCCGTACATCCGCCGGGGCCGCCGCCTGCGACAATTACATCCCAACGGTCATCCACCGGTATTTTCTTTTTCGAGAGGGTCAATGAAGGGGCCTCTTTTGCGGATAAATTTCCTGCGCCGGCAATGCTTCCCATGGCAAGCAAACCGCCTTTCCTGAAAAATTCTCTTCTGCTGTTCATGCTTATTTCGATTTCGTAAATATGAAAAAATGTTTCTTCCTCTAATAGGTAATGATGCTGTATATTTCAATTTCAAACAACCTCGTCTGTCCCCTCGCCTCTAATTTCACCTTATCGGTGCTTACGGGCGAGAACGCGGCGCTGTACTCGGTGATGTCGGGAGCGGAATGTATCTCTGTCCAAGCGCCTGCAATCCATGCGTACAAAGTCATGGGGAACCCAGTGTTGTAGCCGCCGTTTCCGTTCCACATGTTGATGCTGCTGATTTCATAGGTTTCCCCAAAGTCGATTTCCAAGGTGTGGGGGCCGGCGCCGGCGGTGGATACCCAGCGGCCTGCGTTGGTAGCATGGTTGCCATCCACGGCGTTTTCCGGCGCTTGGGCGGCATTGCCCACGGTGAGGACGTCGCTGGCGGTTACCGGCTTGCCGAGCGCTACGTTGGTGACCTTGCGGATGGGCATGCTGACGGGCTGGGTGAAGAAGGTATCGATAGCGCCCGGCGTGGGCACATACAGCGTCGTGTAAGTAACGCCTTTGGTATAATCTACGTTCTCCAGCGTCACGCTGTTTCCGAGTCCGGGATAATATATCGTTTTCGCCTCGTTGCCTCTGGTGACGTAAGATACCTCTACGCCCAGTTCTTCCTCGGAAGAAGCGTTAGCCCAGCTTACCGTGATGTCACCTGTCCCTTCGTCCACGTCGGTTCCCGTCACGCGGCGGTTCAACAGTTTTTCCTGATACAGGTTGCCGTACACGCTTGCCAGCGTTTCGAATACCATGGATTTGTTGCCCAGATCGTCCGACGAAACCCAGTGGAAGGTGTGGTTGCCTTCGGTGATGCCGTCGGCGCTGTCGAAGAGCGCTTCCAGCGCATCGGCGATCTTGTGCGGCGGAATGGTCAGCGTTTTGTGCAGCGTGTCGTTAACGCCCCACGATACTGTGACCTGTTTTGCGCGCGGGTCGCTGATCCAGTACCTGAACAGCAGTTTGTTGTTCTTTCCGGGATAGGAACGGACGGAATCCACTTTTCCGATATACACCGTTTCGCCTCTGGCAAGAAATTCGTCGTGTTTATCGTTCATTTTGGCACAACTGCCTGTAATAATGACTATTGCTAATAATATGATACTCTTTTTCATTTTTTTTGATTTGAAGGATGAATACTATTCTGTAATGGGTTCGCCCCAGAAGGAGAGTTCGGCGACATGCAGCGCGATGCTGCCTCCCCATGCTCTTCTTACCCTGAAACGGATGTAGCGCACGGCAGGTTCGTCGCCGGTGAATTCAAATTCTTCTCCTGCCTGTGCGAAGGCCAGGTCGTCGGCGGTTGCCGGCTGGCTGGAATCCAGTCCCGACGGACGGTAGGAGATGCAGTTGATCAGAGGTCCGCCCCATTCTTCGTCCGTGCTGGCCGCGTTGAGCGCTATCGACTGTTCGTTGGTGCCCATCAGGTAGAAATCGTAGGGATTGTGGAGCCTGAAATAATAGTCGGACCTGCCCCACATTCGGAAGCGCGACAGTTTTGCCTTAACGCCCAGATCGAGGGTGAAATAGGCAGTGGTGACGCCGTCGGAGTGGGATTGGATGTAATAGACCTGTCCGGCCACTGCGCCGGCTATTTCTGTGTTGTCCCAGATCACGCTCAGGGTGCTTTTTCCCCAGTTATGTAATACAAAAGAAGACAGCTTGGGCATTTCCTGAAACAGATCCTTGTTGAGTTTCTCTTCGTACAGGGGCGTCAGCGTAAATTCCATGGTGTCGGTGTAGTTATTGTACATGTCCCGAGCGAATACGGCGAAGGTCGTCGGCTTGTTTTTCTGGTCGCGGATAGCCCTTTGCGCGTGCAGTTCGGAGCTATAAATGGCCTCCAGCAACTCATACCCTCCGTCGTCATTTTTTCTCAGGAAGGTCACCACTACATTTTCGCGCACGGCGTTTTCCCAAGTCACCTTAAAGCCGCCGCGGGCTACCGTGGGTTGTATGCTTTCCACAAGGTCGTAGATAACGGCGTTTTCCGGATGGATTTCGACCTCCGTCGGCTCGGATTCGTTCTGGCTTCTGTCCACCGTCACTAATTGCAGGGTATATTTCTGCGATCGTGCAAATCCCTTGATCGTAATGACGTTGGAGAACACGGAGGCTCTGATGTCCTGTTTTTCTCCGTTGGGCAGGGTGAATTGCGTTTTGACGTAGAGCAGGTCTGTTTCGTCGGGCAATTCGTAGCTGATGGTCGATCCGCCGGCGAAATTGATTACTTCCCAGCTTTTCAGCGGCTGGGGCGGCGTGCTGTCCACCGGATATTGCCCGATGGGGTCTTCCGCACAGGCGGAAGCCAACAACAGCGTTGAAAATAAAATAAGATATGTTTTCATGTGATGTGATTTTAATGATGAATTTCTATTCGTTTTCAATTTTCAATTTAATTTTCAATTTTCAATTTTCATTTAATTTTACCATCCCGGGTTTTGTAGCAGGTTGGTGTTTTTTAGGAGTTCGCCTTGCCGTATGGGCCACAGGTATTCTTTTTCGCTGAAGCTCAGTTGGTGCAGGGTGATGACATTGTAATAATCTTCCGGCACTTCGCCCATGATGTTCCATGCCCTGATGGGTTTGTTCAGTTCCGTTTCCGCCAGCAGCCAACGCCGGACATCCCAGAATCGTTTTCCTTCAAAAGCCAGTTCAATCATGCGTTCCTGCCTGATGATGTCGCGCATGCTGCTTTTGTAAAGCGGTTTGTCGGAATCGGGCGGATCGGTGTATGCCGCCCAGCTTTCCACTACGCCTTCCAGTCCGGCTCTGGTCCTGATCCGGTTGACATAGTCATAGACTTCGGCATTGGGCGCCTCCAAGCATTCGTTGAGCGCTTCGGCATAGAGCAGGTAGAGGTCTGCCAGCCGGATAATGGGGAAGGTTCCCGATGCGAGATTCAAACTCGACGAAGTCCCAGTAGTGACGGTGGTTTCGATATGAGAGCCTTTTTTGACGGCATATCCGGTGATGGAATAGCGCAAGCCAATGAAATTGCCGCTCGGTTTGCCTTTCAGCATCTGTGTGACCCATGCGGTTTCAGCGGCGGGCAAGCCGTCGAAGTCCATTTTTTTGCCGTTGCCCAGCCAGTAGCCGCCGTCGAAGCCCAGATTGGCGTAAAATCGCGGTTCGCGGTACATGTTAATCTTTGCCGTGATGTAGTCGGTCTTGATGTAGTAGCGGAGGTCTTCGGGCGTTGCTTCCGTCTTGAAACGGTTGTCGTAATCGTAGTACTTGTCTTCATTGATGGGTACGCCACGGTTGCTGTAGAACAGTTCCACCATGCGCATGGTGGGGGCGATAACCGGCTCGGTGAACGCCGCGTTGGCATGGCCTGCATCGAACTGCGCCATCGTGCACTTGGTATAGTTTTCACCGAGGGCGGTACCCCAGATGATTTCGCTGTTCCACTTGTCCGTTAGTACCGACCGCAGGGTCATCACTAATTTGCTGGTGTCCGACACGGTGGAATAGTTCGGATAGAACACGGACTTGCTGAAATCGTAGAGTTCGTATATTTGTCCGGACGCTCTTGCCAATTCTATCGTGTCGATGGCGTTTTTGCAGGCGGTTCTTGCCCTTTCCCATTTGTCTTTTTCGCTCAGTTCGCTTTCGAACAGCTTGACGTTGCGGTTGTCCGTCAATCCGGAGAGTCGCTGGTTGTTGTTGAACAGCGGGCTTGCCGCCGTCACCAGCATTTCCGCTTTCATGGCCAGCGCAATGGGTTGGGTGATCCGCCGCAGTTCGGTGCTAATGTCAAAAAGCACCAGCGGCAGGTCGGGTACGGCCTCGTTGATGAGCTGCACGCTGTAATCGACGCAGTCGTCAAATTTGTCGCGATATACCCTCACTTCGTCAATGCCCGCATCGACGGTCATGTTTTGCCTGACCAGGGGTATCGGGCCGTATGCCCGCCACAGGTAATAATGGTAGTAGGCTTTCAGGAATTTCACTTCGGCTATCCAGCGGAGCTTGTCCTCTTCGCTCAGGTCGGGGCCTACCTTGTCGATATTCTCAAGGAAGATATTGCAATCCCTGATGGCTTGATACATATCCCTTCCCCCATTGGCGCCTTCCCAGAAGTTGGCGTAAGGGGAATTGGTGTTCTGGTTGATTTTGATATTATAACAGTTATAATCTCCTGTTTTGGCATTCGACCAGACGTCCACCAGCGACCAAGTGTCGTCGCCGCCCATCAGTCCGGGGTCGCCCGGAGGACTGCCGATGTTGGGCATGTAATAGTAGCAGGTGGCCAGAAAGGATTCGGCGCCTGCCCTGTCGCGGAAAGCGTAATCAATGGTTGCGATATTGTCGGGAACGATGTCCAGATAGCTGTCGCAAGCGCAGAAGATCAGAGGTAACAAATAATAATGTATTCTTTTCATGTTTTTTTTGAATTAAAAGGTGAATTGTAATCCGAAGTTATAGACTTTTTGCAGGGGATATCCCAGTCCGTTGCCTGCCATTTCGGGGTCCCACAGTTTGAATTGGCTGAAAGTAAGCAGATTGGTACCGCTCAGATAGACGCGGAACGTTTTCATTCTGATTTTGCCGGTGAGGCGTTCGGGAATGGTGTATCCTATTTCGGCTGATTTCAGGCGCATGAACGAGCCGTTGCGCATGAACCAAGTGCTCTGCTGCGTGTTGTTGTTGACGATTTGGTCGGACAGGCGCGGCCAGAGCGCATACAGGTTGCGGTTGTCTTCCGACCAGTGGTCGTCTGCATATACCTGCAACAGGGCGTTTTTGGAGCGGACGCTGCCGTTGGCATCCGTATCCACAAAGGGAAAGGTGGAAGGCTGCGCATCGACGCTTGCCTGCGTGGCGGTGTTGATCCAGAAGGAGCGTTGTGCGATGCCCTGAAAGAAGAAGGAAAGGTCAAAGCCCTTGTATCCTGCCGACAGTCCGAAGCCATAGACGATCTGAGGTTCGGTGGGGAATCCGATGGGCGCCCTGTCCAGATCGGTGATCTGTCCGTCGTTGTCGAGGTCTTTGTATTTGACGTCGCCGCCCATGATTCCTCGCGTATCATTAAAATTCTGGGCGGGCGAATGGAGTACTTCATAGTCGTCCACGAACAGGCGTTCGGCAATATATCCGAACCGTTGCGACACGGGCTGTCCGATCATCGAACGCCATGGTGTAGCCGAATAATCGACTTCCTCATATTCGGTATATTCGGTGACGGCATAGGTGAAATTAGCCCTGCCGGTAAGCCAGAAATCCTGATGGAAGATGTGCTGGTAGTCAACAGAAAAGTCCACTCCTTTGCCGTTTGCTTTGCCGAGGTTGGCTTGCGGGGTTGCCGACAGTCCCATGGTAGCCGGTACGTAGGAACGGTTGAGCAGTATCCCTTCGCGGTTTTCCGTATAATAATCGAGCATGAACTCTAACTTGTCGAAAAGGTTCATTTCCACGCCCAGGTTCAGTTTTTTGGCTGTTTCCCATGTAATCAGCTCATTGGAATACTGGTCCACCGTTACGCCGTATTTCGTATAGTTAAAATCATATCCGTAAGCGTAGGATTTGCCCGATTCGGAAGCCATTCTTACTCTGGACAGGTAGAAAAACCGGTCGTCTGGATCGCCGATAGCATCATTTCCTACCAGGCCGTAGGTGGCTTTCAATTTCAGTTTCGGCATGATTTTACCTGTCTCGCCGTCGTTCCAGAATTTTTCGTTGGAGATGATCCATCCCAGCCCGATGGAAGGGAAAAAGCCGAAGCGTTCGTTTTTGGCGAAGCGTTCCGAGCCGTTGTATCCGAAATTAAATTCGGAGAAATAGCGGCTGTC
Source organism: Bacteroidales bacterium (assembly GCA_031271175.1). GTDB lineage: Bacteria > Bacteroidota > Bacteroidia > Bacteroidales > UBA4181 > JAIRLS01. The sequence continues at coordinate 8,132 of JAISWE010000047.1, forward strand.
GAAGGCATAGGTGAACCTGCCCGACAGTCCGGTGTTCCTGTGCGGCAGCGACAGTTCGAAACTTTCCGCATTGGCTTCCGCGTAATTGCGTAGCGTGAATACCAGCAACCCGCTGATGGCGTGTTTATCGGCAAATGTCCGGTCGTACATTGCCGCCGCTTCGGTGTAGGTGGTGGTTTGGATTTCCTTCGGGTCTTCGCTCATTCTCAGCCATTCCTCGGCCTGTCCGGCGCCGGAGTTCAGCCATTGCAGGGTGTAGGTGTCTGTTGCCCTGTCGTAGTTGGAGATTGAATAATAGTAGGGTTTGTATTGCCGCCGGGTGGTGTGCAGCGAATAGCGCGTGGTGGAATACAGCGCCCTGACGCCCAAGCCTGAAGTGAGGAAATCGAGGTTTTGTTTTAATTCGAACTGCGCCATCATTTTGGATTTGTTGTAATCCTTGTATCCTTTCACCATGTCGGCATAGGGGTTGATATAGCTGGCGCCCGCATCGCTGTTGCCGAACAGGATGTGGTGGGCGTAGGCCGTCATTTCGTCGGGTGCATACTTGGGCGCGAAGAGTACGGGGTCGGACTTGATGATTTTTTTGTACAGGGCGTCTCCACCGTCCAGCGGGCCTCCGTAATCGTCGAAAGTGCCCGACAGACGAACGACGGCTTCGGTGCTTTTGGTAAGATGGATGTTCACATTCGACCGCAAAAGATATTTCTTCAGGTCGATGTTGTTGTTGAAGTTATTCTGTTTGTCCATCTTCAGGTTGCCGTTGTCCTGGTTGAAGGTCGCCGCCACGTAGTACCGCGCGATTCTTCCGCCGCCGCTCACATTCAGGTTGGCGCGGTAATTGACGGTCTGTTCGTCGCACAGCATGTTGTACCAGTCGTTGGCGGGATATGCATACTTGTTGCGGTTGGGATCCATGGTATTGTCGATTTTTTCCTGCTGGTAAGGCACTTCACCGTTGATATTCCTTGTCAATACCGCTTCGTTGTTCAGCTGCATATAGGTGATGGGATCGGCGAACGTCACCCTTTGGGTGGGTCTGGACAGGGATGTTTCCGCCCTGAACGACACGGTAGCATTTCCTTCCCGTCCTTCCTTGGTGGTGATGGCAATCACGCCGTTGGCGCCACGCGCGCCGTAGAGGGCGGTTGCTGTGGCATCCTTCATGATGGAGAAACTGGCAATGTCGTCGGGCTGCATTCGCGAGAGGTCGGACGAAGACATTTCCACCCCGTCAATGAGGATCAGCGGCCCGCTGGCGTACGTCAGTGAAGTAACGCCGCGCACGAAGAAACTGGCATCGTCCTGCCCCGGTTCGCCGCTCATCTGGTAGGAGATCAGGCCTGCAATACGTCCGGAAAGCGCCGTAGAAAGGTTGCTGGTAGGGGTTTTCAGCTCGCCCGGCTTTACCGTAGTGATGGAAGCGATCACGCTTTCCTTCTTTTGTTTGGCAAAAGCGACTACCGTCACTTCTTCCAGTTCGTCAACCTTGGACTTGAGGCGCACTGCCAGCACTCTTCGTTCGCCTGCCGTCACCTCCTGCGTTTCGTAACCCACAAAGGATATTTCCAGCACGTCTTCCGGCTTTACGTTGATAATAAAACTGCCGTCAATGTCGGTAGTGACGCCTCGCGTACTTCCCTGTACCTGAACGGTCGCGCCCGGCATCGGCTCGCCGTTCTCATCGGTAATCACGCCGGTAACGGCGTTCTGCTGCGCCAACAACGAAAGCGTACAGGCGCATGTGCACAGAGATAACCACAGTTTCCTCCATGCGCTCTTCTTGGTTTTTTGTTTGTTCATAAACATTTGATATTACTGTTATTAATTAATTAAATTGATGATACATGGTGATAAAAAACGGCAACAGCAAAAGCAATGCAACAGCAGTAGCAATGCAGTAGCAATAGCAGTAGGATTGCCGATAAAAAAACCGCATAATACCAAAAATGATACTGCGGCGATAGATAAATTCCGGAAAAAATTTTTTACATTACGCGCGTGCGCAATTATAATATGGTCTGAATGTAAGTCTCTCTCTCTCTCTCTCTCTCTCTCTCTCTCTCTCTCTCTACAATAATCGCACCAAGCCATATATACCCTGCATTACAGGTCAATTTCTCCTGTTGGAAAAATCGCGTATTTTCGAGGGTTTTTTGGCTAAAAAGGCAACTACTGTACATATAAAGTTCACATAAAATTTGATGGTGCAAATATACAACAAAAAATTCGTTTTGCAAGTCTTTTACTGTTAAAAATTCATAAAAAATGTTAATTCGCTGAGAATGTGGCAGATAAAACGGTAAAATTAGTGATTTTGGATGCAGTTGCTTGCGCCGGCATCAGACATTGGCACATCAAATGCAGCTGAATTTGATATAATGCGAGATTTGTGTTTACTTTGCGTTTTTTTAGCAAGAAATACAGTAATGC
>JAISWE010000186.1 GCA_031271175.1 Bacteroidales bacterium
AGCGAAGCGGAAAAAACGCTGTCTTCCTTGTAGGCTTCGACATTGAATTTGGTACCGTGGGCCGTCACCTCGTACTTGCCTGCATGGACTACAAAAGGTTTGTTCCTGTCCGTCGCCACGTCGAAGAATCCTTCGCCTTCGAGCCACACTTCGCGCTTCGCGCCGTCGAACGTGCCGGGGTATCTCAACTTCGTCTGCGAATTGAGCCAGAGAGAAGTGCCGTCCACCAGCGTCACATTGACGGTCTGCCCCGTCGGTACGGTAATGGTCTGAAAGAGCGCTTCCGGATGTTTGTCCCTGTGCGATATGACCGTCCACATCGCTGTTGCCGTTGCCGTTGCCGTTACTGCGACAGCCACCGCAATCCGCAACCATTCGGGCAGACGGCGGGAACGGTTTACCGGTTTGTCGCCGGTGTTTTCCGGATACGCAGAAGCGCCGGTCTCCGAGATCATCTTTTGCAAGCCTGTCAAAATTTCGTCCGGCACGTCGCCCTGCATGTCAATATAGCGCGCCATCTCTTCGGATTGCATGACCGATTCGATAGCCGCCTTAAACTCACCGTCTATCAATCCGTCGCGCAAAGCCTCAATGAGTAGCCTGCTCTCCTGAGCGCTACATTCGTTCAGCAAGAAACGTTCCGACAATTTTTTCCAAAATTCATTCATAGCTATAATTTTTCTTCTCTACATTTATATATACTGCAAAAATCAAAAATGGTGGGTTCTAAAATGAAAAAATTTTACTTCCGAGGTAAAAATAAATTACCCCTGTGCCAGAATAAGGAACAAAATCACCAGAAAGGCGTCACCCTGTTCACTGATATATTCGCGGATGAATTTGTTGGCTTTGACGATGTGATCCTGCACGGTGCTGCGCGAAATACCCATGCGCCTCGCCACCAGATCGTAGGACTGTTTTTTCAGTTTGCAGGCTTCGAAAGCCGCACGGCGTTGGGGCGGCAGTTTCTCAATCGCTTCATGAAGAAGCCGATAGTATGTTTCCCGAAATCGGACTTCGTTTTCTTCGTTCTCGTCCGACGGTTCTTCCTGTTGCAGTTCGCGTTTGAGTTCGTCGTCAAGCGCAATGCGTTTAAGTTCGTCGAAAACAGCGTTGCGGCACATGGTTTGGATATAGGCGGCAAAATTCTGTTCCGGGTCGAGCCGCCGGCGGTGTTCCCATATCTTCATGAATACGTTTTGGGTAATATCTTTCGCCGTTTCGTCAGACTGCACCATCTTCAATGCCGAAAAATACACCATCCGGTGATATTTCCCGTACAAGACTACAAGGGCGCTCTCATCGCCCGAAATAAGGCATTTCACACAAAAGTAATCCGGGTTATCCACAGCAAAATTTTCGAAATTTAAAGTTTTAATCAAAAAAAATCGGCTTTGTAGTTTAACAACTCAATGCAACTCGTTGTGCAAATTTAGAAAAAAAATTCTTTTGGAGAATAAAAATTTAATCTTTTTTTTCGGCCTGTTATTGATTTTATATTGTATATCTTTGATTTGCTGATTGTTAAAGTCATTGAAATCAGTACTTTAAGCATCGCTGAAAGTGCTGATTTCAAAACGAAAAAATCCTGCGCAAAATGTATAAAAAGAAAGCCGTTTATTATCGATAAAAATCTGCGTTATCTGCGTGCTAATATCCTTATGGAAATCAAATGACGCCGCGCGCTTTCATTTCGAGGTATTTGTTGATGACGTTAACGGACAGTTTGTCCGGTTCGGTCAGGAGCAAATTGTCTTGTCCTGAAATAGCTTTACAAAAAAGGACCGTAAAAAAAGCAATAAAGTTATGGTAAGACGAGAAAAGAAATTTTATACGGAAGAGTGTAAGGAGCGGATATTAACGGCATATTACAACAGTAATGAATCGGTATCCATGGTATCCGGTCGTTTTCAGGTAAGCAGGGATGCGGTCGGCAGTTGGGTTTACCGGAAAAGGAGAGCCAAGGATTCAAAAAAAAGGTTAAATTAGCACCCCCGGAAACATGTTTTATGAAGGAAAAAGAATTACCTGCTGATGAGAAAGATTCGCGTATCAGAGAATTGGAGCGTCAACTTTCCGGAGAAACGATGCGTGCGGAGTGTTTGGAAAAGATGATAGAGATAGCCGAGTGAGCGTTAAAAATAGACTTCAGAAAAAAATCCGGTGCCAAACAGTTGACGAGATGAGACAGGAGCCATCGTCATACAGGATAGATGCTTTCTGTCGGCCGTTTGGCAAGAGCCGTCAGGCATATGATGAGCGGTCGCATTACGTTGCAACCACCAGCGTGGAAGAAGACACCATCCTGTCCCTTGTACGTACAGTCCGGGAAGATTTTCCGCGAATGGGGGCAAGGAAACTGCTGATCTGTCTCAAGCCCAAATTTGAGGCCATGCACCTCCACATCGGTCGAGACGCCTTTATTGAGTTGCTGTACCGGAATTTCATGCTGGTTCGGAAAGTGAAGAACAGGCGTAAGACCACGTTCTCGAATCACTGGATGCACAAATATCCCAACCTGACGTCCGGTTATACGCCATCGGTTCCGAACCGTCTTTGGGTGAGCGACATTACTTATATTGAAACGGGAGGAGCTGTTGGCTATCTGTCGCTTATAACAGACGCTTATTCCCACAAGATTGTCGGCTGGAATCTGTCCCGGACACTGCGTTCACCGGGGGCGCTTTCCGCGCTGAAAATGGCATTGGGGAGTTTAAGCGGGAAGCAACCGGAGCTGATCCATCATTCCGACCGGGGCAGTCAGTACTGTTGTCGGGATTATGTGAACATGCTTCATCGCAGGAACATCCGGATCAGCATGACGGAAAACGGTGATCCGCTTGAAAATGCGGTAGCCGAGCGTGTCAACGGTATCCTGAAGACCGAATGGATTTATGACGGCAAGCCGGAGTCGTGGCAAAAAACAGTTGCCTTTGTCGGCCGGATTATTGATTTATACAACAATCAAAGACCGCATCAAAGTATCGGCTACATGGTTCCGGCAGAGGTACATCAAACAGGAATGAAAACGGAACGAATGTGGAAAAATTATTATCGGAGCCGGAATATACCCATGAACGGCAACATGGGGGAAAATAAGGACAGCGTACCGGAACAGGACGGCATGAAAAACAGCTGTCCGGAAAAAGAAGAACAAAAGACTTTGCATCAGGGAAATGAAGCGAAGGCGTAGCCTTCGCTTCATTTCCCTGATGCAAAGCGGAAAGTCGGTAGAAAACAAACTGTAAACACGATGTAATGGGAAATAATATGTTTTACAAACGCTATCATATGAAAAATATATTTACCTTTGCCGTAGTTTGTAAAGGTATAGCAGGACTAAAACTAAAATGTCAGGTTTATTCAGGACAAAGTAAGAAAATCTGTAAAGTTTTTTCAGGACAAGTCACAAGTCAGAGGCTGTCTCAAAAGAGTCAGCCTCTTGTTTTTTTCAAAAATGCCATCAAATTATTTGGTTATTAGC
>JAISWE010000224.1 GCA_031271175.1 Bacteroidales bacterium
ACCTCTTTTACGGAAATACGGCGTCCAACGCCGGCGCGGTGATATACCGCGGCGGCGGCACGGTTACTTCCGGCGGCTATAACGTGTATGACGGCACAAGCTACGACTTTACGTTCAACGGCACGGGCGACACGCAAATCACCGCTTTGGCTTTCGACAGCGATATCCGCCCGACAGACGCAGTCGCGGATATTGTGGCTGCGGGGCTTGCAAATTTACCCGCTGAATTTTTCAACGGCGAGACTCGCACATTCCCGAACGGCACGGCGGGGGCAATGAAAGCCTCGGACGTCACCGCGCCCACCGTCGCAAGCGTCACGCCCTCCGGTACGGGCGCGGCTACGAGCGGCAACATCGTTATCACCTTCAACGAGGCGATGGACGCAGGCACGACGGGCACGGTTCAGCTTAACAGTCTCTCCGCACTCACGAGCGGCACATGGTCTGTCGGCAATACGGTGTTCACGGTTGCATACAGCGGTCTTACGTACAGCACGGCATACACGGTGAACATCTCCGGCTTCGAGGACGCGGCAGGCAATGCGATGATCGCCGACAACACGCACAGCTTTACCACCGCCGCGTCGGGAACATCCACCGGCGTGGGAGAGACCCTGAAAGCGGATATCTCCGCCTGTCCCAACCCTTTCAAAGGCGCACTCCGCCTCACGGGCGCGGAAGGCTGCACGCTCACGGTATTCACAACAACAGGCAGCATCGTCCACACCCAAAAGGTGACCGCCGCCGATGAAACCATCTCTCTGGAACACCTGCCGACAGGTCTGTACCTGTTCCGGCTGGAAAAAGACGGCAAAACGAAAACGATGAAAATAGTGAATAATTAATAATTAATAATTAATAATTAATAATTAATAGGGAATAGGGGTTAGGGATTAATGTAGGGGCAATCCTGTGTGGTTGCCCTGCTGAAAATAATTAATTCGTAATTCGTAACCGGCGCAAGAATCAGTGTATGTAGGGGCGAAAAATTTTTCGCCCTTACTTACATACAGGCGACGATATGTAATTTTTTTTGCGTACGTATGAAAATTTTGCTGTATGCTGATGTGATTGACCATCCGTAAGCTAAGCCGTCTTATTGTATTGCTTTATTAGCCGGCGAATGGAGGGGAATCCGATTTGCTGGAAGTCTATTTCCCGGTAAGGTAGAAAGAGATAGCCTTCCACATCATCGGCAGCATTGAGCGGAGAAAAATCGGCGACCGTACATTCAAAACCAAGATCGAGGGTATAGTACAACATGTCTTCGTATGGATAACGATTGGTGGAACTGCCGAAGTAGCGCATGTGTCCGACCTGCAAGTTCAGTTCCTCTTTTATTTCACGGCGGACGGCATCCTCCGCCGTTTCGTCGATATTGACGAACCCTCCTGGCAGGTCGAGCATTCCCTGTGCGGGGGCCTTCCGGCGTCGTGTCAGCAGGATTTCCTTGCGATCATTGACAATCACACAAGCTACCGCCGCCGCGGCATTGATGAATATTTTCTTCCCACATGCCACGCATTGCAGGTAGTTTTCCTTTCCTGCCCTGAAAGCGTCGGCGCCGCAATAAGGGCAATAATGCAGCCGTTCGGAAGGAAAAGACGGATTCATGCGGCATCGGATACGGCACCTGCGGTAATGCTCATGGAAGTTGAGGAAAAAGTGTTATTCTGCCGGCTGTTCCGGTTGAGCGGGAGATAGCGGCTGCTGTTCCGTCTGTGTGGGAAAACTGGGGACAATATTCGGATCAACGACATTTTCCACCTGTTTGTTGAGGATAGAACCGCCGGATTCCGATTCGTCACCGGATGTGGTGAGGATGGCTGCAAAAACGCACAATACTACCAGCGATCCGGCGAGTGTCCATGTGGCTTTTTCAAGGAAATCGGCTGTTTTGCGTACTCCCAAAATTTGGTTGGACGATGAAAAATTGGCTGCCAGTCCTCCTCCTTTGGAGTTTTGTACCAGTACGATGAGTACTAAAAATATGCAGACAAGAACCATTAAAACTGTGATAAAGCTATACATTTGAATTATTTTTAGATGCTTTTAAATGATGAATTTGCTGTGCAAAGTAAATATTTTTTTCCGGATTTTTCAAAATTAATTGTTCATAAATTTCAATGGCTTTGTCCGGATCCCCCTGACGGACGAAAATTCGGGCGAGTGTTTCCGTGGCGATGGATGGATTTACATTGAGTTGATCAGAGGTTTGTACCTGGAAATGGGTTTCACCGGGTACTATTTTGGTAGGCGCTGTCCGGAGGAAGGTATCGATCAATTCGTCGGATGTTTTGTGTGCGAGGGCAGGAGAGGGGACGGTTGTCTGCTCCCCGTGCAGGTAACGGTACAGTACATCCCGTTTGCATACGCACCATGCCGAAGAGTTCAGTTGTTCGGTGAAGGCGTGTGATTCGCCGGTTTTCAATGCCCGGAGCAATAACTGATGCGCGGTGTGAAACCATGGATAAGTTTCGCACAGGCGTTGGAGGTCATCGACGAAAAGGCTTGTCTGTTCGGGATGAGTCAGCAGGTGGTTCAGGTCTTCTTTGGTCATAGCGGCGATTAATTACCCATTTCCGATATAAATTTTACCCGGATCAGCCGGATATCTTCTTCCGAGAAATCGTTTTCTCCGAGTTCTCGGATGGCATCTTCGACGGATTCGGTTTCCGCTTTTCTGAAATAATTGTAGATTTCATCGCGGTGATCTTCGTCCAGTAGCTGGTCGATATAGTAGTCGAGGTTCAGTTTGGTGCCTGAGTTTACGATGGCTTCAATTTCGGTAAGCAGTTCTGGGATGTCGAGGTTTTTGGCTTCGCAGATGTCTTCGAGCGCTATTTTCCGGTCGATGGCCTGGATGATATATACTTTCAGCCCCGATTTATTGATGACGGATTTTACCACCATGTCCTGCGGCCGGATAATTTCCTTTTCTTCTACGTATGCTTTGATGATATCGACAAATTCCTTGCCGTATCGTTGTGCTTTGCCTGCTCCTACGCCCGAAATGTTTTGCATCTCGTTCATGTTGATAGGATATTGTATGCACATGTCTTCGAGCGAGGTGTCTTGAAAAATGACAAATGGCGGCAGGTTTTTTTGTTTGGATATTTTTTTGCGAAGGTCTTTCAGTATTTTGAACAGTTCATCGTCCACGGTACTGATTTTCCCCGACATATTGCCGCCTGCGTCGTCGTCGTCGTTGCTGTATTCGTGGTCTTCCGACAGCATGATGGAGTAGGGTTCGTCGAGAAATTCGCGTCCTTTCGGAGTCAGTTTTAACAGGCCGTAATTTTCGATTTCTTTTTGGAGCAGTCCGGCCACCAGCGCCTGACGGAGTACCATGTTCCAGAAACGATCGTCTTTTTCGTCGCCGCAACCGAACAGTTCCAATTTGTGGTGCTTGTAGCTTTTGATGGCGCTGTCGGCGTTTCCGGCAAGGAAATTGGCGATATGTTCCGCTTTGAATTTTTCCTGCAATTCGAGAATGGCGCTCAATGCGGTGGTCAGGTACTGGTCGCCTTCGAACTGTGCTTTCGGGTGGCGGCAATTGTCGCAGTTTTCGCAGTTGGGTTTGGTATATTCTTCGCCGAAGTAGTGTAGCAGCAGTTTGCGTCGGCACAGTGCCGATTCGGCATAGGCAACCGTTTCCAGAAGGAGTTGTTTGCCGATTTCCTGTTCCGCCACGGGTTTGCCCTGCATGAATTTTTCCAGTCTTTGGATGTCCTTATAGCTGTAAAAAGCGATACAGTTGCCTTCTCCGCCGTCGCGTCCTGCGCGTCCCGTTTCCTGATAGTAGCCTTCGAGGCTTTTGGGGACGTCGTAATGTATGACGTAGCGTACGTCGGGCTTGTCGATTCCCATGCCGAAAGCAATCGTGGCTACGATAATGTCCACCTCTTCCATCAGGAACTTGTCCTGGTTGGAAGAGCGGGTAATGGCATCCATACCGGCGTGGTAGGGAGCCACTTTTATCCCGTTCACCTGCAACTGTTCCGCCAGTTCCTCTACTTTTTTGCGGCTCAGGCAGTATATAATGCCCGATTGGTCGGGACGGCTCTTGATGTACTTGATAATTTCCTTTTCTGCGTTGATTTTCGGACGTACTTCGTAATAGAGGTTGGGACGGTTGAAGGAGGCTTTGAATACCTGTGCGTCCAACATGCCGAGGTTTTTCTGAATGTCGTGCTGCACCTTGGGCGTTGCGGTAGCCGTGAGCGCCATGATGGGAGCTTCTCCTATCTCGCTGATGATGGGTCGGATACGACGGTATTCCGGTCGAAAATCGTGTCCCCATTCCGAAATGCAGTGGGCTTCGTCAATGGCATAAAAAGAGATGGTCAACTGTTTAAGAAATTGTATGTTGTCCTCCTTTGTCAGGGATTCGGGCGCAACATACAGCAATTTGGTTTTCCCGCTCATGATATCTTCCTTTACCTTAATGATCTGCGCCTTGTTAAGGGAGGAATTCAGAAAGTGCGCCACCCCATCTTCGGACATGAAATTCCGCATGGTATCCACCTGATTTTTCATCAGTGCGATCAGAGGCGAAATGATAATTGCCGTTCCATTGAGCATGAGCGCCGGAAGTTGATAGCAAAGAGATTTTCCCCCGCCTGTAGGCATCAAGACAAAGGTATTTTTCCCTTCCAGCACATACCGGATGATCTTCTCCTGATTTCCTTTAAACTTGGAGAATCCAAAATATTTTTTCAGATTCTCAACTATAGTATTTGTTACTGCTTTTGCCATTTACTACGATTCTGTCTGTTTTTCTTATTTTTTTCTTGTTTTAATTTTAATTATCTTCCTTCGAAGATTGAAAAATTGTTCAAACGCAATGCATTTTTTTCAAATTTGATGCCACTCACTGCTTTTTTAGTGACTTATTTCGCAAAAATGCCGATACGGATGTTGCAAATTTCACAAATTTACTTTTACGCAATAATAATATTTGACATTTGATCACCACAATTATTAAAGTGCAAATCTAAACTATTTTTAATGATAATAAATATTTCCGGCGTATTTTTTTAACAGTTTTATTCATTTAAAGAAATTAATTGTCGGGATAAATGACTTTTCGACAAAAATAAATAATTTTGCGGTTTGAAACATAAAAAGTCATGGCAAAAAATTCAAGCGGAGAAATGTCTTTTTTGGAACATCTGGAGGAACTCCGATGGCATCTTGTACGATCGGCGGTGGCAATAGTGGCCGGCGCGGTGATCGCGTTTATATTCAGCCGTTTTATTTTTGATTTTTTACTGCTGGCGCCGAAAAATCCCGATTTTATTACCAACCGGTTACTGTGCAAACTGGGTACATACCTGCACATCGAAACGCTATGCATCAACACCCATTCATCGTTTGACATACAGAATCTTGCTATGGCAGGGCAGTTTAGGGCAGACATCATGGTGTCGCTGATTACGGGCATGATTGTCGCCTTTCCTTATATCATGTGGGAAATATGGCGATTTGTTGCTCCGGCGCTGTACGAAAAGGAACGAAGAGCGGCCAGGGGATCGGTTTGGGCGGTATCGGCGCTGTTTCTGATGGGAGTTGTTTTTGGTTACCTGATGATTGTGCCTCTGTCCATTGATTTTCTGGGCAACTACACCACCAGCGAGCAGATTTCCAACCACATCGCGCTCGACTCCTATTTCTCCACCGTAGCGTATGTCCCGCTGGCTACAGGGGTAGTATTTGAATTACCGCTCCTGCTGATTTTTCTTACCAAGGTGGGCGCGGTTAGTCCCGACTTCCTGAAAAAATACCGCCGGCACTCCTATATCGTGTTGCTGATCCTTGCCTCCATCATTACGCCGCCCGACGTCATCAGCCAGTTGATTGTGATGTTGCCCCTGGTTTTATTGTATGAGATGAGCATCGTGCTGACCAAACGCGCCTACAAGAAACATCAGAAAATTATTGAAATCGAAAAGTAATGGACATTGCGTTGGAATTAGTGCCCCGAAGTGAGCCGTATATCCGGGAACAGACGGAAATGGTCGAACGCGAAGGCTTCCCTATCTCGGCCATCAACTTTCCCGATCTGATACGGTTTGACATTCGCTCATGGGAAGCCTGCCGGATGATTTCCTTTTCCCCGTTGAGCAAAATAGCCCATTTGCGTGCCGTTGACTTTGATATTCAGCGTCCTTTTCCGCTCATCGGCTTTTTCGCCGAAAACAAAATCGAAAAGGTGCTGGTGATTGAAGGCGACATACCGCAGGATATGAAACGCAAGATTTACCCCACCACCAGCATAGAGCTGATCCGCAAACTGAAAAATGAGGCGCCCGGCATCAAAATATACGCCGGATTCGATCCTTACCGCAACAATATCCGTTACGAAATGGATTATCTGATGCAAAAGGCGGCAGCAGGGGCGGAAGGGTTCTTCTCCCAACCGTTTTTTGACTTGCGCCTGCTGGAAATTTATTCGGAATACATGTCGAATATGGACGTGTTCTGGGGAATCAGTCCCGTAATAGGCGAAAAATCCCGCTTGTATTGGGAAACCCGCAACAGCGCCGTTTTTCCGAGAACTTTCGAACCCACTATGGACTGGAACATTCGTTTCGGCAAACAAGTGATGGATTTTTGCCTGCAACGGCATTTCAACTTTTATCTGATGCCCATCAGGATTAACCTTGAGGAATATCTGAAAGGCCTGTTTATCCACTGACGGCACGATGGAACGGAACGAACTGGAACTGATGCTGCCTGCAGGCTCGTGGGAATCGCTGGCGGCAGCATTGCAAACCGGCTGTGATGCCGTGTATTTCGGTATTGGACATCTGAACATGCGGTCGCAGTCATCGGTGAATTTTACTCCCGACGATCTGCCCGAAATCATGGAGAAATGCCGCGCCTGTTCGGTCAAAGCTTACCTGACGCTCAATACCGTTATATATGATGAGGATATGAACGCCATGCGCGAATGTCTCCACGCAGCCCGCCGTTGCGGCATCGACGCCGTGATTGCTTCCGATATGGCAGCCGTACTTTGTGCGAGGCAAGAAAACATGGAAGTACACGCTTCCACACAATTGAACATCAGCAATAGCGAGGCGGTACGCTTTTTTGCACAATATTGCGATGTGATAGTGCCGGCGCGTGAATTGTCGCTGGAACAAACGGCCGCCATCAGCACCTTTATTTCCGACAACCGTATTACAGGCCCTTCCGGCCGACAGGTGAAAATAGAGATGTTCTGTCACGGCGCTTTGTGTATGTCTGTTTCCGGCAAATGCTACCTGAGTTTGCATGAATACAACCGTTCGGCCAACCGCGGCAGTTGCGTGCAGGTATGCCGCCGCAGCTATGTGGTAACCGACAGGGAAACAGGACGGCAGTTGGAAGTAAACAGTCCGAACATCCTTTCTCCCAAAGACCTGTGCACGGTCGGTTTTCTGGATCGGTTGACAGCGGCCGGTGTTCGCGTGTTTAAGGTTGAAGGACGCGCACGAGGCCCGGAATATGTGAAAACGGTGGGAGAATGTTATCACGAAGCTTTGAAAGCCTGTTGCGAAGGCCGTTATACGGAAGCCGCCAAAGAGCGGTGGAAAAACAGACTGCAAACGGTTTTCCATCGTGGCTTCTGGGATGGATACTATCTGGGCAAAAGCACGGGCGAACTTGCGGACGCTCCCGGTTCTAAAGCCACTCGGAAAAAGGAATATGTGGCCGTGTGCAACAACTATTTCTCAAAAATCGGCGTAGGTGAATTTTTGATGCAGTCCGGCCTTCTGGCAACAGGAGACAGGATTCTGCTCATCGGAACAACTACAGGAACAGTGGAGATGGAAGCGTCTTCCATGCGCATTGATTTGCAGCCGACAGCGCAAGTCGTGAAAGGCGAAGTCTTCTCCATGCCGGTGCCGGCGCCTGTCCGTCGCGGTGATAAAGTCTATCTATGGAAAGAGGTTTGATCCAAAAGTCGTTATCTGTGATCTTCCCGACGCCTACAATATCCGCTATTATTTTTTTTACCACAAAGGGCACAAAGTAACACAAAGTTTTTTGCTTCGATAAACCGTTGTTCCCTATTCCCTATTCCCTATTCCCTATTCCCTATTCCCTATTCCCTATTCCCTATTCCCTATTCCCTATTCCCTATTCCCTATTCACTTGCTGCTGACCGCATATTTTCTCCATTTTTCGATCACCTGAGCCATATCGTCGGGCAAGGGCGACGCTAACGTCATCCGTTGGCCGGTTTCGGGATGGTCAAATGCCAGCAAACGGGCATGCAGCGCCTGACGCGGCAACAGCGAAAAACAGTTTTCCACAAATTGCCTGTATTTGCTGAAAACGGTTCCCTTCAATATTTGGTTGCCGCCATAGCGGGCGTCATTGAACAGCGGGTATCCGATGTGCCTGAAATGTGCTCTGATCTGGTGGGTGCGACCGGTTTCGAGCCTGCATTCCACCAGCGTCACATATCCGAAGCGCTCTGTTACATGATAATGTGTGACGGCAGGTTTGCCGTCCGATTCATCTTCAAAAACCCGCATTTGCAGCCGATCTTTCGGATCACGCCCGATGTTTCCCCTGATGACGCCGGTATCTTCCGGTAAGTTGCCCCATACCAGCGCCAGATAGCGCCGGTCGATGGTATGTTCGAAAAATTGCCGTGACAGGTGGTTCAATGCTTTTTCCGTTTTTGCGATAACCAGAATGCCCGACGTGTCTTTGTCAATGCGATGCACCAGTCCGGGACGCATTTCACCGCTCCGGAACAGCGGCAGGCCGCTCAGGTGAAAGGTCAGCGCATTCACCATTGTACCGGTGTAGTTGCCGTGTCCGGGATGCACTACCATGCCGGCCGCTTTGTTGACCACAAGCAGATGATCGTCCTCGAAAACAATATGGAGCGGAATATCCTCCGGAATAACGGTTGTATCGCGAGGAGGCTGCGGCATCACCACAGAGACATCATCCAGAGGCTTTATTTTGTAATTCGACTTTACGGCATTCCCATTGACCAGCACACAACCGGCGTCAGCTGCGTGCTGAACTTTCGTGCGCGTTGTATTCTCGATACGCGCCGTCAAGAACTTGTCGATGCGGAGAGGTGTCTGTCCCTTATCTACCGTCCACCGGTAATGTTCGTACCCCTCGCTGGACTGTAGTTCGTCGTCGAAATCCGTCATGTTTATTTTTTCGTTTGGGCGCAATGACATGGAACTTTATTCACTGTTCACTGTTCACTGTTCACTGTTCAGCGCCGCTTTTACGAAACCGACGAACAGCGGGTGCGGATGTAAAACGGTGCTGCTGTATTCGGGATGGAATTGAGTGCCTATGTACCACCGATGGGAGGGTATTTCGATGATTTCCACCAGACCGGTTTCCGGATTGAAGCCGGAAGCTTTCATTCCTGCCTGTTCGAAGTCGTTCAGATAATGGTTGTTGAACTCATAGCGGTGGCGATGTCGTTCCAATATTTCTTCGCGTCCGTAGGTCGTCTGCGCTTTGCTTCCCTTTTTCAGCCGGCACGGATATGCGCCCAGCCGCATGGTTCCGCCTTTTTCGGTAATGCCTTTTTGCTGTTCCATCAGGTCGATGACCGGATGTTGGGTGGCGTGTTCCATTTCGGTGGAATGGGCGTCTTTCAATCCGAGTACGTTGCGGGCAAACTCGACTACTGCCACTTGCATTCCCAGACAGACCCCGAAAAACGGGATATTGTTTTCCCGTGCATACTGCGCTGCCAGGATTTTTCCCGAAAATCCGCGTTCGCCGAAGCCCGGCGCTACCATGATGCCCTGAAATCCTTTCAGTTTTTCCGCTATGTTGGTTTCAGTCAGGCCGGCGGCGTGAATGCGTGAAACATTTACTTTGCAGTTGTTGCTCACGCCGGCATGTACGAATGATTCGACAATCGACTTGTAGGCGTCGGGCAATTCCACATATTTCCCCACCAGCGCGATGGAAACCGTTTTTTCCGGATGATGGAGCTTATTGACAAATTCGCGCCAGTCGTCCAGTTGGGGTTGGGTGTCGGGTTCGAGGTTCAGCTTTTTGAGCAGTGTTTCATCCAGCTTTTGTTCGAGCATTTTCAACGGAACTTCGTAAATGGTGAAGACATCGACCGATTCCACGACCGATTCCTTGTCCACATTGCAAAACAGCGCCACTTTCCGCCGGATGTCTTCCGACAGTTTCTTTTCCGTTCGCAGCACCAGTACATCGGGTTGTACGCCTTCTTCGAGCAACATTTTCACAGAGTGTTGTGTAGGCTTGGTTTTCAGTTCGCCTGCTGCCGACAGATAGGGTACCAGCGTAAGGTGGACGACTGCTACCTGTCCGGCGCCAAGCTCGTAGCGCAGTTGCCGCACTACTTCGATATACGGCAGCGATTCTATGTCGCCTACCGTGCCGCCTATTTCGATAATTACCACATTTACTTTGTTTCTGTTGCCCAGCAGGAGGATGCGCCGTTTGATTTCATCCGTGATGTGCGGAATTACCTGTACGGTTTTGCCCAGATAATCTCCGCGCCGTTCTTTTGAAATCACTTCCTGATAAACTTTGCCGGTGGTAACGCTGTTGGCGTGGGAGGTGGGTACGTCCAGAAAACGTTCGTAATGCCCCAGGTCGAGATCGGTTTCCGCTCCGTCCTGGGTGACGAAACATTCGCCGTGTTCGTAGGGGTTCAGCGTGCCCGGATCGATATTGATATAGGGATCCAATTTTTGGATGGTTACTTTGTAGCCCCGTGACTGGAGCAGTTTTCCGATGGAGGATGAGATAATTCCTTTGCCCAGCGACGACGCTACTCCTCCGGTGACAAAGATGTACTTTACAGATGGCATTTTGTGACTGTTTTTCATGTTTTATGCTTGATGGTCCAGACTGTCTATCAGGTTGATTTTGTTTTCCAGTTCTTTGATCTCGAGTTTGCCTTGTGCAATCATATTTTCGACGGCGGCAATCATGGTTTTGGAGCTTTTATTTTTTGAAAAGAAGCCGATGTTGTTTTCCCATATTGTCAGATCTTTTTGCAGTTGCCGGTATCTTTGTTGCAGCCGTTCGCGTTCCGTTACGGTTTTTCCGTGTGTTTGGATGATCGCCGGCTGTTTGCTTTTATGCCTGCGCGGAAGCGGGGCGGCGACGTTTTGGTCTGTTTTCAGCGTGTCGAACTGCTGGCGGAGGGCTTGCCGGTACTCTTTGTAAAGCGGTTTCATGAATTTAAAAGGGACAGCGCCTGTGTCGTTCCATTCTTCCTGAAACCGGTTCAGTTGTTCTATATCTTTTTCCGGCTGTTCCGAAGGTTTAAAATCCCGGATTTTTTGGATCAGTTCTTTTTTGTTTTTCAGGTTTTCATCGTATTGCCCGTCGATGGGGGAAAAATATTTTGATCTCCGTTCAAAAAAGTAATCGCAGGCTGCACGGAATCTTTTCCATACGGATTCTCGATATTTGGCAGGTACGCTGCCGATATCTTTCCATTTTTTTTGCATCCGGAGGATTTCTTCGGTCGTGGCTTTCCAGTCGGAACTGTCTTTGAGCGCTTCCATCTGCTCGCAAAGTTCCTGTTTCAACCGGAGGTTTTGTTCCTGTCCGATTTTCATGGCGCCGACAAATTCCCGTTTTTGTTCGAAAAAGTGGTCGCACAGGGATTGGAAATGCCGGTTGATTTTGTCATTGTCCTTTTTGGCCACTGCGCCGACGGCATGCCATTGTTTTTGTATTTCGATGATTTCTTCGGCGCTATTTTTCCATTGCGTAAGGGTGTCCGTAGGATGTTGCGCTATTTCTTTTACTCTGTCGCACAGGTTTTTTTTGGCGATAAGACGGTTTTTTCGTGTTTCCTTGAGTTTCTCGAAATAGCTTTGGTGATTTTTATTGATGTGAGTGGATGCTTCCTTAAATCTTTCCCAAATACTTGCACGTTGTTCTTTGGGAACGGGGCCTATTTCGTGCCACTGCTCATGGTATTCCTGAAGCGTATGAAAGGCTTTGATTACGGAAGGTTCCGACAGCAGAGCTTCGGCTTTTTCGCACAGGACGATTTTGGCGTCGAGATTGCGTTTGAAGTCCAGCTCGCGCAGTTCCTTGTTGATTTTCATGTAGTCGTAAAACACTTCCACACAGTGTCGATAGGTTTCCCGAATGTTCTTTGCTTCCGACTGCGGCACCAGCCCGATAGCCCGCCAACGCGCTTGCAATTCCCGGAAAAGATGAAAATGCTCTCCGATGGAATCGCCGTTTGCCGACAATTCTTTCAGTTCTTCGATAATGTTGAGTTTTTCCCGAAGATTTTCCTGTTGTTCCCATTCCTGTTTTTCCCTTTGTTCGTTCCGCATTTCTCGGTATCGGCTCAGGATTTTTTTCAGGCTCAGTTCCAGCGCATCTTCTTCGTGAACATATCCTTCTTCTTTTTCACTATGCTGGATTTCCAGGTTCTTTTCCTCTTTCATTTTCCGGTCGAAATGAAATTTGATGGCATCTACTTCGTCTTTGATGCTTTCGGCATCGCCTGTTGCCACCAGTTTGCGTAGATGTTCGACCATCTCGCTTCGTTCAAAGGTCGAATAGTCCGTCATTTTTTCCGGGGTTAACATGTCTTCTCCGTCATCATTTTCTTCGGCGAAAACGGTTTCATCCGGCAACAATTCGTTGCGAATTTCTTCTTCAGACAGCGTGGCGAAATTTTGCACTTCATTGGTTTCATGCAAATTAGGTTCCCCATCTTTATCTTCGTGAGGTATTTTAAGCTCGTCTGTCATCTTATGAATGTTTTAAACATTTAAAACACGAAAGTAGGTAATTAATGTTAGAAAGCAAAAAAAAATCATAAAAAAAATTGCAATTATCACAACCGCTCGGCATAAAGTTCGACAACGTGTTTCACTTCTACCCTGTCGCCGTTTTGCGAAAGCATGTCCATAAGTTGCAGCATACATGCAGGACATGCAGTCGCTACAATATCAGGCTGCACCGAAACAATATTGTTGCGTTTACGCTGTCCTATTCGGTTTGCCAATTTGTGCTGCGTCAAGGTGAAACTGCCTCCGCTGCCGCAACATCTGTCGGCTTCGGGCATTTCTACAAATTCAAGCCCCGACAGATTGTTCAGTATTTTGCGCGGTTGAGTAAATATTCCCAATGTTTT
>JAISWE010000017.1 GCA_031271175.1 Bacteroidales bacterium
TCATTATCATTATCATTATTAATTATTAATTATTCATTATTAATTAGATGAAGGCTACTCATTCCGTAGGAATGAATCGCTCGGTAGAAAAGAAAATATGCCGGTGATGGTCGGCATCCCGTAGGGATGCATCCCTGACGGGATGCGTCGGAGAGGGGACTATCGGCGTTTTCTACCGAGCGATAATCCCTATCGGGATTGCTTAAGGTAGCGTTTTGCCGGAACAGGGAAGCGTCCGGATGGCCGCCGTTCCTCGCCGGCAAGCGCCCCGGCGCTGTGACGTTTCCCCCTTTCAAAAAGACGGCGGTACAAAAGGTGAATATTCTTTTCATGGAATTAAGAATTAAGAATTACGAATTAAATTACGAATTACGAATTACGAATTACGAATTACGAATTGTGGAATGCCCTGTCGGCGATTTTTTATTTCTACCGTGGCAAAGGCTGGAATATGGCGGGTTGTAGGGAGGGGCATTTGCACACGTGCGTAACAAAATTTACTCAAAGCGTAACAAAATTTACTCAAAGCGTAACAAAATTTACTCAAAGCGTAAATAAATTTACTCAAAGCGTAAATAAATTTACTCAAAGCGTAAATAAATTTACTCAAAGCGTAAATAAATTTACTCAAAGCGTAGATAAATTTTCTCTTTGCGTGGATAAATTTTCTCTTTGCGTAGATAAATTTTCTCTTTGCGCAGATAAATTTTCGCTTTGCGCAGATAAATTTCCTCCAAGCGCAGGTGCATTTTCTCCAAGAGAAAACAGCCCTGCGCGGGGAGAAAATTTGTGTGCATACGGAAGCCGGTTTCATTCCGTCTTTTCCAGTTTAATGGAAGTCAGTTTTCCTTTCAATTCCGCTCCGGGCGTAAAGATGATCTTCACGCCCGATATTTTTCCGGCGGAGAAGTCGGCGGGATTGTCCACGCCATCGCTGGAAAAGGACAGTCGCAGGGTGCCGAACTCTCCGAGTCTTACGCTTTTTCCCATCAGCAGATACTTGGGCATGACTTCGATGAGGTTCTCGATGACGTTGGATACGTCGCCGCGCGAGAGCGACGAGAGGTCCATCAAGTCTTTGGTGATTTCCGACTTGGTGATGTGCCCGTCGTTGACCGGCGCGGCATACCACTTACTTTGACTGCGATTTTGCGGGTTTGACCGCTGAATTAATTTGTATTTCATGATATAAAGATTTAAAAAATTAAAATTAAAAAAAATAAAAAATTTAGATAAAGTTTGTCGTGCAAGGCAACGGTTTTCATTTCCTTCGGCACGTTTATTCCGTATCGTTTATTAAGGCAAATTCATAGACAAATCCTACGGCGTCCGTCAGGATGAGGGTGTCGTCCGTCAGGGTGTTGATGATGCCTACCCCCATCGTGTTCCAGTTGTCGTGCGAGTACGCTATCACGGTTTCTTTCTCTGCTCCCGGGTAGTCGTACCATTTCCATTGCGACAGCGACGATGCGCCGTAGCCGTATTCGCAAAAATAGGTGCCTGCCCGTGAGATCAGCATGGTTATTGCGCTTTCGCTGTCGGCGGCGATCGGTAGTCCTATCAGCGTTACCAAATTCCATGTTCTGCAAAGTCGATCCGTTTGGGTGGAAGCGCTGACGGTGTTTTTGGCTTTTACGGCATTGAACTGCATTGCCTTCGTTTGCCCTTCGAGGGTGAGGGAGAACGACAGCTCTTTTTCCGTCATGGCGATAATGCGCAGGACGCCGAATCCGGACAGGACGAGTGTTTGCTCGTCGCGCATGGTGTAGCTTCCGAAGCGCGTGACGGGCTGGTTGCTTGCCGAAGGCTTCATGGCAGCCCTCTGGGGAGAAGCAATGAACGGCACGCCGGTTGTCCCGCCGGCGACACCGGCAGCGTCCTTGAGCGCCGAAGCGCTTTTTGCGCTGCTCTCCTCTACTACAATATAGTTTCCGTCCTTGTTAAATTCAAAAGAAACGTACTTGCTGCCGGCATCGGTAATCTCCCATTTGGCATTGATGGTAATCGTTTCTTCTTCATCCTTGTCCTTTTTGCAGGAATGGAACACTGCGGATGCACAAGCCAGCATCCATAAAAATAACATACTTCTGATTTTCATTATAATGATGTATTAAAAATATTTGCGCCTACTTGGTTCGGGCGTCGGCTTTCCCGTTTTCTTAAAATAGTATGACAGGTTAAAAAATGATGACAATATGCGAAGATGTCGCCCCAAGTAAAAAACAGGTGGCGGCATATAGTTAAGTTCCGGAAATTTTTATGTATCTCGCGCGTGCGTGCGCGTTTTATTTATTTGTATATTTGGCGTGTGTGTGTGTGTGTGTGTGTGTGTGTGTGTGTGTGTGTGTGTGTGTGTGTGTGTGTGTGTGTGTGTGTGTGTGTGTGTGTGTGTGTGTGTGTGTGTGTGTGTGTGTTAGCAGGATTTTTGACATATACAAGCGGGGAGGCGTTTTTTTTCTCGGCAGGCCGGGCGTCCGGCAATTCGGAGGCTTCGCGCATGTGGGGTAATAATGATTCTCCCCGTGAACGCAACGCGTCGCGGCAGGGCTTCAAAAGGCGTGAAACCGTCCTCTTTTGAAGTGTTTTCCGATAAGAATAAAAATACATTCGATATAAGATTGTGCAAAAATTAACGGTGCGAATATACAACGAAAAAAAATGATGTGCAAATTTTTTATTTTTATTTTTTTAATATTTATTCATCAGGACGGCAAACATAAAGACGCAGGCAAAAAAGTTGAGCAGGCCTGCGGAGATCAGGACATCCCTGTTTACTTTCGATGTGGGCGTGTTTTTCAGCAACAGGAAGACGGAAAAGACCAACGCAAGGCAGGCGAAACAGATCGGCCAGCGGTAAATGCCGAAAGGACGGCTGAGGTACACGTCCGCACCGCTGCTGTAGGAGATTTCCGCCAGGGTATGGAAGATGACAGTGTGGTGAAGGTAGAAGGTGTCGCCCACAGCGAGCTGTTTGTAGGCCAGCGGATTGACCGCGATAAGCCGGTCGTTCGACAGCAGGTAGCAGTCTGTTTCCCCGTTGGGCCATGTTTGCTGTCTTTTGTCGGCGACGGTTTCGCGGTCGATCTGTCGTTCGAGGAAATAGTCTGTCGCTATCAGCAAGGGAAAAATGACGCCCAGGAAAGCGAATATTTGCAGGTAGGGCAGCAGGTAACAGGTGAAAACCGCCGTTTGCCTTGCGTCCGCGTCCAGTTTGATTTTCCGCCTCACGCCCGGGATCATCAGCGTTTTCATTGTCCTATCCGGTTGCGGGTTGTTGCGTGTTTATCGCGTCTGCCGGATAGACGACCCCCATTTGCCTTCTGATTTCATCCATGATTTCCATTGCCGCCAGTGAATTTTCCCAACTGTTGACGGCAGATTCCATCTTTCCTGCCAGGACCGTGTCGGTAAACGCTTTCACTTCGTAGAAATATTCGTCTTTATCCGGCGGGAGGCTCAGGTCTTCCGTGTGGCCGTTGCGCAGGCGCAGGTTTACTTTCCCGATGATGTTGATGCGGTCGAGGACGATGTTGCCTTCTTCGCCTTGTATCTCCGTGGGGAGCGCCGAGTCGGCGATCTTGGAGTACAGCACGGAGGCGTCCATGCCCGGATAGCCGAAAACCGCACAGCCTTCGCCATCCGCACCGGACGACAGCACGACGCCGGAAGCCTTAATGCTGTCCGGCCTGCCGAACAGCGCCACCATCGGGTAGATCGTGTAAATACCGATGTCGGACAGGGCGCCGTTGGACAGGCTTGGATTGAAGGCGTTCAGCACCGTTCCCTGCCGGAAACTGTCGTAGCGCGAAGAATATTGGCAGTAACAGGCAAAATACCTGCGGATGGCGCCGATGCGGTGCAACGCTTCCCTCACCTGTCCGAAATTGGGCGTCAACGGCGGCTTCATCGCTTCCATCAGCGTCACGCGCCGCCGGCGAGCAGTGGCGATCATTTCGCGCACCTCGCGGGCGTTGGAAGCAAATGCCTTTTCGCACAGTACGTGCTTCCCGTGCTCCATGAACAGGATGCTCTGCGCGGCATGGCAAGCATTGGGCGTAGCGATGTACACCGCATCAATCAGCGGACTGGCGGCCATCGCCTCCAGAGAAGAAAAAGTATGCGGAATCCCGTGTCGCTCCGCAAAAAAAGCCGCCCTTTCCTCCGTGCGCGAGCAAACGGCAGCAAGCACAAAACGCTTGTCCTGACGTCCGCCCGCAATCACCCGGTCGGATATGAAATTTGTGCCGACCACTCCCCATCTCAAGTATTTCATCGTCGAAAAAATTAATTCCCAAAAGTAGGCAATAATAATGAAATAATTGAAAATTGAAAATTGAAAATTGAAAATTGAAAATTGAAAATTACGAATTACGAATTACGAATTGAGAATTAAGAATTGAGAATTGAGAATTGAGA
Source organism: Bacteroidales bacterium (assembly GCA_031271175.1). Taxonomy (GTDB): domain Bacteria; phylum Bacteroidota; class Bacteroidia; order Bacteroidales; family UBA4181; genus JAIRLS01. The sequence goes on from JAISWE010000017.1 coordinate 4,417, forward strand.
ATTGAGAATTGCAGGAGGGGAACGCAGGACAGCGAAAAGTCCCGCAGGGACGACACCTTATTAACCGTATGCTTCAGCTTACGGAAGGTCGATCCCATCAGCCCACAGATTTGCACAGATTAATACAGATTGCACAGAATCGTATGCTTCAGCTTACGGACGAGCAATCACATCAGCCCACAGATTTGCACAGATTAATACAGATTGCACAGAATCGTATGCTTCAGCTTACGGAAGGTGCGCAGTCACATCCCCGCAAAGTCCCGCAGGGACAACACTTTATTAACCGTATGCTTCAGCTTACGCTGAAGGTCGATCCCATCAGCGAAAAGTCCCGCAGGGACAACACTTTATTAACCGTATGCTTTAGCTTACGGAAGGTCGATCCCATCAGCGAAAAGTCCCGCAGGGACAACACTTTATTAACCGTATGCTTTAAAAGATTTAGTCGAATGTGGAATGTCCTGTCGGCGGTTTTTGGATTTCTGCCGCGGCAAAGGCCGGTATGTGGCGGATTGCAGGGAGGGGCATTTGCACACGTGCGGAACAAAATTTACTCTTTGCGTAGATAAATTTTCTCTTTGCGTAAATAAATTTTCTCTTTGCGTAAATAAATTTACTCTTTGCGTAGATAAATTTTCTCTTTGCGTAAATAAATTTACTCTTTGCGCAGGTGAATTTTCTCTTTGCGTAGCTAAATTCGTAATTCGTAATTCGTAATTCGTAATTCGTAATTCGTAATTATTTTTGTTTTTTACAAAAAAAGTCTATTTTTGTCAAATATTCAAGTCTTATGTTTTGTAAATTGTCATTGAGAAAATGGTTGGTTGTCTGTTTGCCGGCGTGCCTGTTTGCTTTCGGGCCGGGTGCGTTTTGTGCTGCTCCGGACGACGAACAGCTGGGAGGAGTGTACGTGTTCGAGATCAGGGACGAGATCGGCCCCGCGATGTGGCGCACCACGATGCAGAGCCTCCGGAAAGCGAAAGCGATGGAAGCGGAATTGGTGATCATCCACATGAACACCTACGGCGGCTTGCTGGATGCGGCCGATTCCATCCGTACCTGCATCCTGTCCTGCCCCGTTCCGGTGTGGGTGTTTGTGGATAACAATGCTATTTCGGCGGGAGCGCTGATTGCCATTGCCGCCGACCGGATATACATGCGCGAGGGCGCCAGCATCGGTGCGGCCACTGTGGTAAGCGGCACGGGCGAAGTTGTTCCCGACAAGTACCAGTCGTTCATGCGGTCGATGATGCGTGCCACCGCCGAATCCCACGGGAAGGACACCCTCGTACAGGGCCGGGACACCGTGTTCCGCTGGCGTCGCGACCCGCGGATCGCCGAAGCAATGGTCGATCCCACCGTCAGCGTGCAGGGGCTTATTGACTCTACCAAGGTGCTGACGATGACGGTGGAGGAAGCTATCCGCCACGGCTACTGCGAGGGCAAGGCCTCCAGCATCAGCGACATTCTTGCGGCTGCCGGCATGAGCGACCGCCGGGTGACACGGCACGTCCTCAGTCCGGTAGAAAAAATCATCCACTTTCTGATTAATCCCGTCCTGCAAAGCATCCTGATCATGCTGATCATCGGCGGCATCTATTTCGAACTGCAAACGCCCGGCATCGGCTTCGCGCTGGGGGTGTCGGTGGTGGCGGCGCTGCTCTATTTCGCCCCGCTTTTCATCGAAGGCATTGCCGATCACTGGGAGTTGGCGCTGTTCTTTGTCGGGCTGCTGCTGATAGGCATAGAGATCTTCGCTTTGCCGGGTTTCGGCGTGGCGGGCGTATCGGGCATTATCCTGATGCTGTTCGGCATCAGTCTGGCGATGGTGGACAATATCGTCTTCCAATGGGACTGGGCATACGGACTGTTGTCTGTTTTCAAGGCTTTTTGCGTTGTTGTCCTGTCTGCCGTTGTTGCATTGGGCTTGTCGATATGGGCGGGACGCCTCTTTTTCCACAGCAGCGTCCTGAGCGGCCTGATGCTCCAGGCCGAGCAGAAACGTTCGGAAGGCTATGTCAGCTTTGACGACTGGTCGGCGCTGGTGGGCGGCGCCGGCATTGCCCGTTCGATGCTGCGCCCTTCCGGAAAGGTGGAAGTGGACGGCAGGCTCTACGACGCCATCTGCGAAACAGGCTACATACAGGCAGGCCAGCGGGTGAGGATCCTTCGCTTTGAGACCGGACAACTGTATGTTGAACAGGACGATTGACCGCTCTGCCGCTACAGCGGACAGGCGTCGGCTCGTTCACCTGATCAGTCCTTTTGCCGCCGCTTCATTTTCCGTCAGGTAACAGCGGTAGAGTTCGAAAAAAGTCGGCGCATCCACCAGTACGATGGAGGGGTCGAGGCGTTGCAATTCTTCGGCTACCTGTACATACCACTCCGGTTGTTTCAGGATGTTCCTGAACCAGTGGAACGGAATGGGACGTTCCCTGACGCGCTGCACCACCAGCGCGGCTGCGGCTTTCGGGTTGGCGTCAACGATGTCCCAATCGGAACGTATGACGGGCATCCGTCCGTGCAGTAGCGTCAGGGGCGCTTTCTGCGGAACGATGCCGTTTGGGCTGAAGGCGGCATAGGCATCCAGTCCGTTGGCATTCAGCCCGGGCGCTTCGCCGTCGATGACGAATCCGGTGACGGTCAATCCCCATTGCCGGTAATAGGGCTTACAGTGAGCAGCCCATGCTGCCGTTCCGTCGGGCAGGCCGGAAACAGGGCGTGGCTCCTGCAACATGCCGGGCATAAGGTAGCCTGCGCCGTTGTCGGCTGCAACGAAATAGTCGTTGTGCGAAGCCGTTTCCACACGATATTCCCACGCCATCGGCACCCGCTCGGAAAGTACAGGACTGATGCTCCACATCATCGGCACCTTGCCGCGCCACGGGCTGTCCCAGAGCGTTGGGGTGGTCTGCGACAGCCAGGAAGAGGCGTCATAGTCTCCCACATAAAAAATGAGCAGTTGTTTGTCGCCTAAGGACAGCTGTCCGTTGTTGTCCAGGTAGCCTTTGGCTTGCAATTCTTCCCGTGTCGTCCACTTTTGCGGATATGCGTCGCGCAGGGGATAATGCTGCCAGAAGGAAGCGTTGGCCAGTGCGCCGTATCCGATGGCGTCCGCATCCTTGAAAGCGTTGTAGGCGCTGATGATGCGTGAATATTCCCATTCGGTAGGCACGTCGCCGTGGCCGCCCCCGGCATGGCGCGTGTATTTGTAAGCCCAGGGCGGAAATCCGCCGAGGTAGGTGAATGTTTGGCCACGGTTGTTTTGTTGCCAGGCCAGCAGCAGCATTTCCTGCAATATTCTTCGGTCGGCGCCGGCAGGCTGGCGGCGGTCGTCGGTGGCCGGCTCGTCGTCCCACGGGCTAAGGTCGAAAAAAAAGGCCTTCTTTCCGACAAAAAAATCATGGTTGGTCAGCGTATGGTGATTGACCGGCGCAGCTGCCGGTTGCTCTCTCCAGTACTGATCAATATAATAGGCGCCATACCGGGTGTTGCATTTTCCTTTTTTCAGGTAGTGTTCCATGAACCATTCATAAGCATCTGTCTTCGGCGAACCGCTTGATGCCCTGTTTGTCCCCGGTATTTTCCCGTAGCCGGTGAACATCGGCGATCCGTCTTCGTGGAGTAGCCGGACTTTTACCGGTAGCCTGGGGCCGTTGGTGATCAGCCGGGAGTAGAGCGAATGGGGCGACGGATCGTAGCGTACGGCAAGCAGGTTTTCCACGCCGGCGATGGACGAAGCCAGGTTGCTGGTGGCTGCTACCTGTGGGTCGTAAACCACTGCGCCCCGGATGTCTTTTCTGAATTTCGCCACCAATTCCACCACGTCCTGCACTGTGTCTATCGCAACATTTCCGAGCCATTTCCCTGCCTGCCGGTACTTGTCCCACCAATAACGGTCGATCGAGATGCCTTCGTTTTCCACGTAGAACAGATACAGGCGCGGTTTTTTCCGGTTGACGATTCCCTGTAATGTTGAAACGGTGTGCACATGATCCCAAATTGTACGGACATCGGCGGCATCCCGTATGTTCAACCGAGAAAGGTATTGCATGTCAAACAGCGTGACTTTTCCTTCCGCCGCCGGCTTTTGGGGCGGGCTTGCGGCGTTTTCTCCCTGATATCCGTTGCCGGCGGCTTCATACATTCCCATCACCGCAAGGCTGAGGAGCAAAACAGGGAACCGGCGGGTTTTTATTTTCATGCTTGAAAAGGTTTTAGAGATGGAACAGGTCTTTCTTCCGCTTTTCCCCGGTCGATGTAAAGACAGCGGTGGATGCAGTCCGGCAGTTCTTCCGGCTGGTGCGAGACGAAAATCAGCGTCCTTCGGCGGCAATATTCGTCGAGGAGCCGGCGTGCCAGTGCGATTTTTTCCGCATCCATGCCCTGGAAAGGTTCGTCGAGGATGAGGACGGGCGGATTCTTCACCAGCGCACGGATGAGCAGCGTTGTGTTTTGCTGTCCGGTGGAGATGCGTTGGAAGGAACTGCCTGCCACGTCCGTCAGGGAGAAAAAGGCAAACAGTTCGCGGGCGAATTGCGTTTCTTTGGCGGTAACGGTGTGTCGGAGGTAGGGATTTCCGTGCAGTCCTTCCATCACCAGTTCCGTGCAACTGATGTTTCGTCGGTTGTAGAGGTGCATTTCCGGCGAAACGAAGCCTGTTTTGTCTTTGATGTCCCAGATGCTTTCGCCTGATCCGCGTTGCCGGTCGAAGAGGATGATGTTGTTGGCGTATGCCTGCGGATGGTCGGCGAATATCAGGCTTAGCAGCATGGATTTGCCGGCGCCGTTAGGGCCAGTCAGCGCCCATTTTTCGCCATGGCGGATGTGCCATTGGATGCGGTCGAGCACGGTATGGCTTCCATATCGTATGGTGACGCCGTTCATGCGGGCTACCGTTGTGAAATCGACGTCCGGCGCTGCCGGTAGGGTAGGAGAGGGGCGCTGAACGGTTGCCTGCGGCTGTGGGCGTACTTCCACCGCTCTTTTTGCGGCGTGCAGCCTGCTGTTGACGGTTTCCATCACGTGGGTGACGACGGCAGGCCATGCACCGGCATCTGCCGTCATGATGATTTGCGTCCCGATGCCGGCAATGCGCGTCAGCGTGTCGGCGATAAACGTTCTTGCCTTTGCGTCGAGACCGGTGAAGAGATTGTCGAGCAGCAGCAAACGGGGGTTTTTCAGCAATGCTTTTACGATCAGCATTTTTTTGAACTGTCCGTTGGAGAGTTTGATTATTTCCCTGTCGAGCAACGGCAACATGTTCAATGCGATCAGTTCGTCGGGAATATCGCCTTGCAGTTGTAAAAACTTGCGGACGGTAGTGATGCCTTCCGTTTCGGTGGCATGATAGCGCTGCTGGTAGTAGTAGCGATCATAGTTGATGCCATCGTTGAACCAGACTGTCGCCACCGCCTCTTTCGGGAGGCGATATTCGGCTTCGCCCTGTACTGTCAGCCATTGCCTGTTGATGATTTCCAAAAAGGTAGTTTTTCCGGAACCGTTGGCGCCGGTGACAGCCCAATGCTCTCCACGGGAAAGCTTCCACGTGGTATGCGGAAAGACCGGACGGTCATATTTTCTAAAGCCGGCGTCGGTAAACGCTATCAGCGGATCGTCCATTTTCGTTATTTTTTATTTTGGAAAATCAACAAAAGCAAACCGGACAGTTTCAAAGAGATGGCAAGGTAAAAAAGCAATTTGTGCAGCACGGGAAGGGAATTTTTGAAGAACAAAGAAAAGAGCATCACCGCAACACCGGTCAACATAAGATAAAGCCATCCTTCCTGCTTGAATCCTTTTGCCTGAAAGACAGTGATTAAAAAAAACACTTTCAATAAAATGGCTGTGCTTAACAGTATTCCGAACAGGACGGGATTGTTCTCCCGTTTAAAGATAAAAGAAACACACAGTATGAGTAAACCGGCGTATAAAAGTATCTTATCCGGTTTTTGCGACTGTTTTAACGGATCCTTTGTCCGGTACACCCGAAGATCGGTTAATTTTGACAAATCACGAACAGGAGGTTTCATGGATTTTTTGACAAAGAAAACTTTGTTTGATTTTCAATTGTCGGGATGGCAGGATTCGAACCTGCGACCCTCTGCTCCCAAAGCAGATACGCTAACCGGACTGCGCTACATCCCGAATGGAAAAAACGGTGGCAAAGTTAGATGAAAAACTTCAGTTTTCCAAGCGCGTGAAATAAAAATCAAGGCCACCCCTGTTGGGCTTACGACCGTACTCTTACGTACAACTGCTATCTTTGTAGCTTTAAATAATTAATTGATAAACAATTAAAATGTAAGTTTATGAACAGATGTTGTGGCCTTGACGTGCACAAAGATAGCGTATT
>JAISWE010000053.1 GCA_031271175.1 Bacteroidales bacterium
CTTGCCGGCATCAGGACAACGGGGAATGCAGCTAAATCCACTTTCTCCGGCTTCGGATTAATTTTCTCCGGCTTCGGAGTATTTTTCTCCGGCTTCGGAGTAATTTTCTCCGGCTTCGGAGTATTTTTCTCCGGCTTCGGAGTATTTTTCTCCGACTTCGGAGTATTTTTCTCCGGCTTCGGAGTAATTTTCTCCGATTTCGGAGTATTTTTCTCCGGCTTCGGAGTATTTTTCTCCGATTTCGGAGTATTTTTCTCCGGCTTCGGAGTAATTTTCTCCGGCTTCGGAGTAATTTTCTCCGGCTTCGGAGTAATTTTCTCCGGCTTCGGAGTATTTTTCTCCGGCTTCGGAGTAATTTTCTCCGGCTTCGGAGTATTTTTCTCCGGCTTCGGAGTAATTTTCTCCGGCTTCGGAGTAATTTTCTCCGGCTTCGGAGTATTTTTCTCCGATTTCGGAGTAATTTTCTCCGACTTCGGAGTATTTTTCTCCAAAGTCGAGGTTAGGGCTTAAAGCATACTTTGTAGAACATCATCCGCATCACTCAGCATCATTTTGTCTTCGTGCGGAAGTTTTGATGGCGAAAGAACGGCTTGTATTTCAAAAATTATTATTACTTGTGTTGATTTGTGTTGCTGATACGTTCATACCGATCTTTTGTCCGGCGGCGTCATACAGATAAAACCCCTTTGAAGTATAGATACCGTAGTTGCGGGCTCTTACCAGCCTTTTGATAAGCGGAGACGCTTTAAACGTGCTTAGTCCGAATTCCTGATACAACTGTTCCATATAGCGCAGCACCTTGTCCAGTCCGATTCTGTCGGCAAGTTCGAACGGGCCATGTTGCATTCCGAATCCTCGCTTCATGATGGTGTCGATATTTTCAACAGTGGAAACTCCTTCCATCAGGGTGTTGCAAGCTTCGTTGATCAGGGTCACAATCAGGCGTGTACTTACGCTGCCGGGCGATTCATTTACGGTAATGGCTTCCTTGTTGATCATTTTTGCGAAACGCTGTACTGTCTGGTGGGATTGTTCGTTGGTCTGCAAGCCGCACACAATTTCAACAATTCTGACTTTGGCGGGCGAGGTGATGAAATTCAGCGCCAACGCTCTTTCCGGATGTTTCATGGCAGCGGCTATATCGGTGATCATCAGTGTGGAAACGCTGCTTGTGATGACGGTCTGGTCGGAGACATAATTTTCAAGTTTTTTGAACATTACGATGCGTTCATTCAACGGGTCATTGGAACTGATTACTTCTATAATCAGGTTGCAGTCGCGAATGTCTTCATAATCGACGGTTCCCCTGATGCGCGAGAGAATAATCCGCTTGTCGCCCTGCGTCAGTCCCCAATGATTGATCACACCGTCCAGTTGGAGGTTGATTTTTTTCATGGCATTTTCTACCTGCCGAGGGTTAATTTCCACAAATACGACGTCGATACCCGACTGGCTTACGATGCGGGCTACCTGTTGTCCGATGTCGCCGCATCCGATCAGTCCGACCTTGTGTATCAGTCCTTGCTTGTTGATGTTTTTGTTCAGCGCAAATTTTTCCAGTGATTCTGTCATAAAGATGATGATTTAAGATTGTGCAGCTTGATTTGCGGTAATAGCAATCATTTTGATAATATCGTCCACCGAGCATCCGCGCGAAAGATCATTGATCGGCGCCGCCATGCCTTGCAGTACCGGCCCGATGGCCTCTGCATGTGCCAGCCGCTGTACCAGTTTGTAGCCGATGTTGCCGGCTTCCAGTGTCGGGAAGATGAGTACGTTGGCTTTGCCGGCGATGTTGCTGCCGGGGGCTTTGCTGGCTCCAATGGCGGGCACCAGCGCTGCATCGGCTTGCAATTCTCCGTCGATGGCAAGTTGTGGGGCTGTTTCCTTCACTATCTGTGTCGCCCTGATCACTTTATCTGCCATTTCATGCCGGGCGCTTCCTTTGGTGGAAAAGCTGAGCATGGCTATTTTGGGTTCGAAACCGCCCAAAGCGCGCGTTGTTCCGGCGGAAGTAACGGCGATTTCGGCTAATTCGCGATCGGAAGGATTCGGATGAACGGCACAGTCGGCGAATACCAGGATACCGTCATTACCATATTCCTTGTCCTTGAGGATCATGAAAAATGCACCCGACACAACGGTTGTTCCCGGTCGGGTTTTTACATACTGAAACGCGGGGCGCAATACGTCGCCGGTGGCATTCATCGCGCCTGCCACTTCTCCGTCCGCATGACCTGCTTTGATCATTACGGCGCCCAGATACAGCGGGTCTTCAACAAGCCTTTCGGCTTCCTGCCGCGTCAGGCCTTTGGCTTTGCGCAGTTCCAGCATCAAATCGACATAGGCGGCTTTTTGCGGATGGCTTCCGGGATTTATGATATTCACGTTTTCGATATTTTTCAGTCCCAGCGATGCCGCTTTTCGACGGATGGCGTCCGGGTCTCCCAGCAATGTAATCCGTGCAATGTCGTTGGCCGTAACATGGTCGGCTGCCCGTAATGTGCGCTCTTCCAATCCTTCGGGAAGCACAATGTGTTTCCGGTTCTTTTTTGCGTTCCGGATGATATTTTGCATGAAATCCATGATAATTAACAGAATGAGTTTAAATTATATTTGCCGTTCAACAATTGAAATAAATGGTAAAGATACAACAAAGATATGATTTTATCCATGATTTTTTTTTTTCATCCTCACGCTCTTGTAAATCCAAAATTTTCATGTACTTTTGCCGCTCGAAATTTAAACTCAATTCATGCCGGAAATTAGAAATATAGCCATCATTGCGCACGTTGATCACGGAAAAACAACCTTAGTCGATAATCTCATCAAGTTGGGCAAACTTTTCAGAGACAATGAAAATCCCGGAGAACTCATCATGGACAGCAACGATTTGGAACGTGAACGCGGCATTACGATTTTGGCAAAGAATGTATCCGTAGAATATAAAGGAGTAAAAATCAATATAATTGATACGCCAGGACATGCTGATTTCGGTGGCGAAGTGGAGCGTGTACTTAATATGGCGGATGGCGTACTGTTGCTGGTGGACGCTTTTGAAGGCACCATGCCGCAAACCCGTTTCGTGTTGCAAAAAGCGCTCGGTATGGGGAAAAAGCCCATTGTGGTGATCAACAAGGTGGACAAGCCCAATTGCCGCCCCGATGAAGTACAGGAAGAAGTGTTCGATCTGATGTTTCACCTTAACGCGACAGAGGAACAACTGGATTTTGTTACGCTGTACGGTTCGGCGAAGCAGGGATGGATGTCCTCCGACTGGAAGCGTCCCACTACCGACATCACAGCGCTGTGCGACGCCATCATTGAACACATCCCGGCGCCGGTTGTACGGGAAGGTACGCCGCAAATGCTGATCACTTCGCTCGAATATTCCAGCTATGTGGGACGTATTGCCGTGGGCAAACTGCACCGCGGTACGCTTACGGAAGGACAAAACATCACGCTGGTAAAACGCGACGGCGCTACGGTACGCTCAAAAATCAAGGAACTGCTGACTTTCGAGGGGCTGAACAGGAAAAAAACAGCATCGGTCAGTTCGGGCGACATCTGCGCACTGGTAGGACTTGAAAATTTCAGCATCGGCGATACCGTCGCCGATGCTGAAAATCCGGAACCTCTGGGAACCATTGCCGTTGACGAACCGACTATGAGCATGCTGTTTACCGTCAACAATTCGCCTTTCTTCGGAAAAGACGGCAAATACGTCACGTCACGACACATCAAAGAACGACTGGACAAAGAACTGGAAAAGAACATCGCACTGCGCGTGGAAGACAGCGATTCGGCGGACGCATTTGTCGTGTACGGACGGGGTATCCTGCATTTGTCGGTACTGATTGAAACCATGCGACGCGAAGGTTATGAATTGCAGGTAGGACAACCGAAAGTCATCATCAAGCACATCGACGGAACAAAATGCGAACCGATGGAGGAACTGACGGTGGATGTGCCCGAAGAAACTTCCGGCAAGGTTATTGAAATGGTATCGCGGCGCAAAGGCGACATGCTCAAGATGGAAACCAAAGGCGACCGCATCCATCTCGAATTTGGCATACCGTCGCGAGGCATCATCGGACTGCGCAACCAAATACTTACCGCTACGGCGGGAGAAGCCGTCATGACACACCGTTTCGTGGAATTTGCCCCCATGCGCGGCGACATCGAAAAGCGCATCAACGGATCGCTCATCGCTATCGAAACAGGCACTGCCATCGCTTACGCACTGGACAAACTGCAAGACCGAGGACATTTTTTTGTCGATCCGGGCGAAGAAATCTACGAAGGACAGGTAGTAGGAGAAAACAACCGTGCAGGCGACATCGGCCTGAACATCACCAAAACTAAGAAACTGACGAATATGAGGGCTTCCGGATCGGATGAAAAAATGCACATTGCACCGGCTGTTAAGTTCTCACTCGAAGAAGCGCTGGAATATATCCAGGAAGACGAATACGTGGAAGTTACCCCTCACTGTATCCGGCTACGCAAAATCCTGCTTACCGAAAACGAACGAAAACGACAGGGAAAATAATCTTTCCACAGGTACGGTATTTTTTTTGCAAACCCATGCAATGAATGTTGAAAAAAATACTAACTTTGTACTTGGAAAAAGAAAAAACTTTTCGGAGGAGAGATGCTTTTACCTCTTCTTCGGAAAAGAAAATATAAGATGATTGTTTCACAAAGCCCTCATTTCGCTCCAAAGAAAAGGATATATTTCGACAGCGCCATGCATTATAAAAAGATTTTGGTCACCTTTTTGGTCATTTTTCCCCTGATGTTCTATCTCGTTGATTCGTTCATGTACCAACCGAAAGATGGGTTGTTTTATGCTTTTGGAGTACCGTTAGTATCGGCTATGGTAACCGGATGGCTTTATTTTAGGTGTAGAAAGCCAAAGGAAACTCATTTAACAGCACGATGGTTTAAGTTTGTAATTCTTAAAAAGCCCTTTCAAAATGGAAATCACTTGTTATACATCCCCTGTCGGAATAATTGAGATCCGATCGGAAAATGAAAAAATTACCGGACTGTGTTTCTGTACCCGTTCCAGCACCGTCAATAAAACTTCGCCTGCGCTGGAAAGCTGTATCGCCCAATTAGATGAATACTTTGCAGGAAAACGCCGGACATTTGATTTGCCGCTCGAACAGACGGGGACAGCGTTTCAGCGGGAAGTTTGGAATGCGCTGTCGGAAATTCCGTACGGCACAACGGTAAGCTATGCCGATATTGCCCGAAAAATCGGAAAACCGCATTCTTTCCGTGCCGTAGGTTATGCTTGCGGAAAGAATCATTTGTGGCTGGTTGTTCCCTGTCATCGCGTGATCGGTTCCGACGGTTCTCTTACCGGATACGCCGGAGGAACAGACCGGAAAAAATGGCTGCTGGAGCATGAAGCCAAGTTTTTCAATGACCTACCGGCCTAAATTTCAATGTCATCCATCGTCTCTGCTTTCCGGAACCGTATAACTTCCGGCAGTCGTTCGTATGACGGTATGGCAGGAACGGTTACTGTTTCCTGTGACGTGGCGGGTAAGAGCTGATGCAAAGATACAACGCTTTATGTATCAACGGATAGCATAGCGCTGTATGTCTATCAGTTAGCAACAAAATAAGCTTAAAAATTGCATTTAGAATAATTATATATAACTTTGCGGATTATTTTATATCATTAGTCATGTAAGTTCAAAACTTGGACGCAGCATGACAGAAACGAAAATATATTTGGTGAAAACGGAAAAGAATATTCATTTAGCTAAGGCAAGTTGGGGCTTCAGATTGTTCATGCTGTATGTCCGATTGTTTTATAAATATTTGTATTTCAGAAAAATTCACTTACTTCATCTTGAAAATGTTCCTTCGGATGCTCCGCTGATGATTGTATCCAACCATCAGAACGGAGCGTGTGATGTGCTGAGTATCCTGCTGTTCATTCGCCGAGCCGACAAAACAAGGAAAATCAGGTCGGTGACGCGCGGCGACGTAATGGTACATCCTGTCGGCAATGTGATCATGCGGTGGCTGGGCATCGTGCCGGCATACCGAATCGCATTCGAAGGGGAAGCGTCGCTGGGCAAAAACGCGCCCATGCTGGAAATGCTGGAAGAAGAAATCCTCAACGACGGCACCATCATCCTTTTTCCCGAAGCCAACCATCAGACAATACGCTGGTTCGGGTGGTTCTCGCCGAGATATCTTTTGGTGATGCTGGAAGCAGCCCGCAAAAGCAATTTCGAAAAGGAAATGTACCTTCTGCCTTCATGCAATCACTACAATGCCTACGCAGGCATACATGACGACACGCTCATCAAGTTCGGAACACCCATTGCCCTGTCTGCATGGTACGAAAAGTACCAGAAACAGCCTAAGGCAACCGTCAGGGAAATCAATGGGCTGGTAAAAAGGCAAATTTCCGATCTGATGCTCAACATCACCGACCTGGACAACTATGCCGCCATTGATTTTTTGCGGAAAACCTACGGTGTGAACTTTGCTCGGCGAAACAGCCTGAACCCCGCGTATCTTCCGGACAAATTGCAGGCGGATAAAGACCTGTTTGCACGGCTGGAAGCATTGAAAGCCGTCGATGCGGAAAAAGTCCAGAAAATCTACGATGATGCACTCCAATGGAAGGAAAAAACGCAGCAACTCGGCATCTTCGACTGGAATGTTGACGAAAGGCCGGCATGGAAAGTAATTTGGCAAGGTATGGCAGGATTGATATTATGCCCTGTATTCATACTGTCGCTGATTATCAATGTATTGATTTTCGGCATCCCCAAATTCATCCACTCAAAAATCGACGATATCAACACACACTGCACCATCAATATACCGTCGGCAGTGCTGGTAAGCATTCCGCTAACCTTCATCACGCTGTTTGTGCTGTCATGGCTGCTGACAGATTCCTTCCTTGCCGGTATGTTGTGTATCGCAAGTTGGCCGTTGCTAAGTATTTTCCTCTGTTTTTATTACAGGGCAGGCGAAAGATGGGTGAGCAGGGTGCGCTTTCTTTCCATGTCACAAAAAACAAAGACAGAATGCTTATTGCTACGGCAAAGGATTTATCATGCATTGGATAGAATATTGTTTTGACACATAATTTGTTATAATGAAAAGAAGAGTAGTTATTACGGGACTGGGAATTTATTCCTGTCTGGGTAAAAATCTGACAACGGTGTGTAATTCGTTATATAACGGCACATCGGGGATCATTTTCGACCGGACGCGCAAGGATATGGGATTCCGTTCGGGCTTGACCGCCAATGTTGAAATTCCCGACCTGAAAGGCGTATTGAGCCGCAACCAACGGGTATATATCCCGGAACAGGGGCTGTATGCCTATGTAGCAACTGCCGAAGCGCTCGAACAGGCACGGCTTACCCAGGATTACATTGACACCCACGAAATAGGCCTGCTCTACGGTAACGACAGCAGCGCCGAAGCCGTGATGAACAGCATCGACATCATGCGGGAAAAGAAGAACACCACGCTGATCGGTTCCGGAGGCATTTTCAAATCCATGAACTCTACCGTTACCATGAATCTGGCCTGCATCTTCAAAATGAAAGGCATCAACCTGACGATATCCGGCGCCTGCGCCAGCGGCTCCCACGCAATAGGATTGGGCAGTCTGCTGATCAGGTGGGGTTTGCAGGACTGTATCGTATGCGGCGGCGCACAGGAAGTCAATCCTTACTCCATAGGCAGTTTCGATGGTATCAGCGCCTTCTCCGTTCGCGAAGACGACCCAACCAGCGCCTCACGCCCGTTCGACCGCGACCGCGACGGATTGGTACCGGGCGGCGGCGCGGCAACCGTCATCATCGAAAGCTACGAATCGGCAGTACAGCGAGGCGCTCCCATTTTGGCGGAAATATGCGGATACGGGTTCTCTTCCAACGGCGACCATATTTCTGTCCCCAATGTTGATGGGCCAAGCCGGTCGCTGCAAATGGCCATCCGGGAAGCCGGCATCCACCTCCGCGACATCGGCTATGTGAATGCGCACGCTACCTCCACGCCCGTAGGCGACCGGAATGAAGCCAAAGCCATTGCCAACGTGTTCGGCGACTATCGGCCGGAAGTGACTTCCACCAAATCAATGACCGGCCACGAAATGTGGATGGCCGGCGCCAGTGAAGTCATCTACTCTATGCTGATGATGGAAAACGATTTCGTTGCACCGAACATCAACTTCGAAAATCCCGATGAAGATTCCGCTAAGTTAAATATCCCAGCCAAAAGAGTGGACAAACATTTTGATATGTTTCTGTCCAACTCGTTCGGATTCGGTGGAACCAATTCCACCTTAATCATAAAAAACATAATACATAAAAAATCATAATTAATGAATAAGCAGGAAATAATAGAAAAAATTAATACCGCCCTTGCCGAAGAATTCGAAATCGAAATAGCGGCCATCACGCCGGAAGCGCCCATCAAAGAGACGCTCGACCTGGACAGTTTAAGTCTGGTGGACATGGTTGCCCTGGTAGAAACCGTTTCCGGAGTGGAAATCAAGGGCACAGACGTGGTGTCTATCAAAACGTTTGAAAACCTATATAATTTTATCGAAGAACGGTTACTCGAGCAAGAGTGACAGGTATGCCCGTCCGTTCATGCTGTCGTCCCAAATTCGGCAACATCCGTGACGGGCAAAACCGCCTGTGGAAATATCAGTCTCACATCGCCTTCATACGCGAAAAACCGTTTCACGCTGTTGAAGCCCGGCCGGTTCAATACTCCTCATCCCAAAAAGGACAGCATTTACCCGTGTCGCATCGTTTCGAAAAGCTGTTAATAAATTCTTTAAACAGTAAAATTTTATTTTCGTTATTGTAGCACAACAGACGTTTAAAATCGTGAGATTTTCTTTCCAAAATGACAATAGGTAAAAATGGAATTAAAATTTGTTTTATTTGTCTTTTATTTTTTACTTTGCGAAAATAATTTTTTGTTAATGTTTGATGTGAACGAATGAATAAGGAAAAAGCGGTATTGGAGCTGAAATCTCAGTTAAAAGGACTTAAATATGTGGCGCTGGATATGGACGGAACTATCTACAAGGGCAGTACACTGTTCCCTTTTACGGTCGGCTTCCTGTGTGATTTGAAAAAGATGGGGATAAGGTATTCCTTTTTGACCAATAATCCGACCAAAAGTGCGGATGATTATCTTTTGAAACTCAAAAGCATGGGTATTTCGGCTACCACAGATGAAATATACACTTCGAGCATGGCTACCATTGACTATCTCCGGCTGTATCGTCCCGACATCAAACGTTTGTTCATACTTGGTACGCCGGGCATGATCGGGGAATTTGAAGCGGCAGGCTTCCTGTCTGCCAGGGATGACGCTGCCGATAAGCCGGACGGCGTGATCGTGGCGTTTGACACTACGCTGACCTATTCCCGGCTTTGCAGGGCGGCATGGTGGATTGCCAACGGGTTGCCTTACATTGCTACCAATCCCGACAAAATCTGCCCTACCGACCGGCAGGTGGTACTGGTGGATTGCGGCTCTTTCTGCGCTGCACTGGAGAAAGCGACAGGCAGGACGCCCGATGTGGTGATCGGAAAGCCGGCGCCGCGCATGATCGACGGCATCATGCAGCGTTACGGACTAAAACCTCATGAAATAGCCATGGTGGGGGACAGAATTTACACGGATATTGTCATGGCGAAAAATACCGGCGCCTTGAGCGTACTGGTACTGACAGGCGAGACAAAAGCGGAAGATGTGGAAACAGGCGATGTCCGGCCTGATGTGATGGTGAATGACCTTACCGGCTTTGGAAAAATGCTCATGGAAGAACGATACGCAACAACGCAGGGAGGAGGAGACAATTAGAGATTAAAGGGCGGATAGCTTATGCTTCGATCCGGATATGGATTCCGACGTTGATGACGTAGGGGGCGCCGGCCATGCTTTATCATCTTCATCAACAAAACATCATGACGTGACGCGGAACTGAAAAAGCGCCTGCCGGCAGGCCATCAAAGATAATCATCTGGTTTTTAGAGATCATGTTTTATTTCCCTCTTTGTAATTGCAAATCTGATTTTCCAAGTGCCTCTCCCAGAGCGTTCAACATGCCATATCCAAACCTGTTATCTGGTAATAGATAATGTCCTTCCGACCATTCATTAAAGCACGCAATGGTAAGAATTTTAGGGACTTCAGGGTGTTTATTCAAGTAAACAAAAGAGGATTGAACAAAAGCTTTAAAAGCAGCCGGACTTTCATTTTTAAAGATTGTACAGGCTGGCCACACAGCTCTATTGGGAATAGAAGGACGACTTCCCGGCGCAATATAGCGCGGAGTGGAATCCCATCCGGCTCCTAATGACGGAGTATAAGGAATATCAAATTGGCCGTGATGTTCATCCCACAACTTAAATGCAACATCAGCAGCAACGACGCCATAATCAGGAAATTCTATATTTTTGGGTTGAAATCGATTGGCAATCCAGTCCAACGGATTGTATGAGCCAACAGTATTATAACCCATCTCTTTCATGTTTTCGGTGCTGAATCCGGTTACGTGAAAATGCAAACCTTTGCAACCAAGTTTCTGAGCATAATCCCTCAATTCCGTAAAAAGTTTTTTCACACCATTTCTTGTTAATTTACTTTCTAATCTACGTGCATCCCAGATACAGATTACCGGACAATCATCAATTCTCCAATAATTTTTCAAATGACAATATCGTGATACGATGTAAGACAAACTTCTAAAAGATTCTTCGTATGAAAAATCAGGAGCATCGAAACTCGGAGGATAAGCCGCTTGACCGTCTGTTTTCTTAGTTGGGTACAAAATATACCAGGGATGATTTGTCCACATACAAGCAAATTTAACATCGTTTGCGTTTTTTGCTTCCAGAAATCCATTTTCCAATGCCTCGTGCAGGCAAGGTTTTCCATCATACCAATACCAATCCCAAATAAGCACATCAATGCCACTGTTCTTACATAATTTGTTGTATGTTTCCCAAGTTGAAGGTAAACTTTCATCCAATTCCCCCAGCAGTGGCGTTCGGGGTTGTTGATGCCCTTCAAACCAAGGCCTGGCACTTCGAATTAAGTTGTATTCAGTCCAACCTTGAGCATAAATTTTGTTGTGTAATGCAGATGCATGATAATTTGGGAAAACATAAGACGCAACTGTCAAGTCTTCAGGTTTTTTTAGTAGATCCTGATTGCCGGCCAAGGTTTCCATATCTTCAGGTAAACGGTATGGTTTCTCCGGTTTGTCATTTTTAGTTTTTTGAGAAAACAAAGGAGTTACTCCAATAAGTGCTATTAATAAAAGCGATATAAATTTAAATCTGTTTTTCATTTTGATTTGTTTTAAAGATTTTATTATTTATTTATTCTGCAAATATACGGAAAAAATCTTTCTTTGCAAGAAAAATCGTATTTTTTCACTTTTGCAGCTAAATCTTTTTTTAATGTGCTATTATATCGCACAAATTATAAACACAAAACGATTTCAATCACTCATGTTACGCACCGATCAATGTCAGGCTGTCCTGCATTCCCCTCTTGTGGAGGGAGTATCCGAAGCCGTACATCAGCAGGGGATAGGTACTGTAGGAAAGAGGCGTCTGGTCGTCGGAGTCGATGCGTCCGTCGCCGTTCACGTCGCGGTACTTGATGTCGCCCGGCATGACGCTTCCGAGGACGATGTGGTTTTCTCGACTGAGCAAAACCTGTCCCTGCGGGACTTTTCGCTGTCCTGCGTTCCCATCCTGTGGAGGTGTCCGAAAGACGGTGTGCTTTTCCCGATTAGGCAAATATGAAAGGTCTTCAAACGTTCTCAAGATACAGGTGCTCATTTATTGCGCTGTATAAGCGCGTGTGGGACAAATAGGATGCTTTTTTTGAATACATTTTCAAAAATATATTGTTTTCCGTGCGGTAATTTTATATTTTTGCTCCAAATTTGAATCTGAAAAATTTCATGAAAAACCGATTTCGCATTGTGCTTTTTTCCGTTGCGGTCGTGATATCCGCTGTTATGCCGTGCGGCTGCGGTAGTGGCAGCGACGACGACGAGGGTTACGAAACGAGGGTGATGGTGACGGACGTCACGCAGGCATACCTGTACTACTGGTTGATTTTCCGGGAGGCGGAGAATGCGTGGGCGCTGGTGCACGAAGCGGGCTACGCGGCAGGCGAGACGACGCGGGAGAACGGCCGTTCCATAAGTTATCAGCTAACGGAAGGAGGCAAAGGAATCGTGTCGGTGGTGTTTGATGGGTGGCGGCAGCATACGGCAATCCTTTCGGGAACGATGACGGTAGATTTGCCCGTCGATAAGGATTCCTACCGGCAAAACGGGAGAGTGTCCATCAGCCTGTCGAAGTTTTCCATCAACGGGCAGCAGGTGACCGGCTTTGCTACGATTACTTTCAGCGCCGCCGGCGAAATAGACCAGTACGCTTATTCCCTCACCGAAGCGGCTATCTATGATAGCGACGACGAACAGATCCTGATTACCTGCTCGATGTCCGGAGGCAGGTTTCAGCGGATCGACGGCAGTGCCACTACCGCCTCGCCCGAAGACGACCTCTGGGCGTTCAACGGAAACATGACGGGCATGTTGCACAACCAGTCGAGCCTGAAATATACCAATACGGTGGACAACAGCCACTGGCTGGTGTATGAATGGGGATGCGACAGAAAGGCCATGAACGGTTACTGCCGGCTGACGGCGGCCGGTCGGACGGCCGATTACCGGTACGGCGACGCCTGCGATTCGGCGATCGAAGTAAAAACGCTTACACGACAATAACACATGGCAGATCACAACGATACAGGGAAAAAGGGCGAAGCACTCGCAGCAGCCTTTCTGGAGAAAAAGGGCTATACCATCCTCGAGCGCAACTGGCGCAATGTCCATCAGGAGATAGACATTATCGCCCGCCACAGGGATGATGAAATAGCGGTGGTAGAAGTGAAATGCCGGTCGGCGCACCCGCTGTCGGAACCGCGCCTGTCCGTCACCCGCGAGAAGCAAAAACTGCTCATCAGAGCGGCGGATGCTTACATCCGAAAGAAAGACATTGATGCGGGCGTCCGCTTTGATATCATTGCCGTTATCATGAGCGATCCGGTTCGCATCGAACACATCGAAGGCGCTTTTTCCACCTTGTGGAAATAACGCCGAAAAACAGAAAAGGATGAAAGTTACGTTGAAATATCTGCTGTCCAAACGCCCGTTTCGCCTGCCGTTGATTCTGGGAAGCCTGTTCCTGTTTGCCCAGTTGGTGGAGAACAATATCCTTTTCAGGAAATTTGACCACAGGCAGGCCGAAAAGACGCAGCGAATTTTTCTCGACAAGGAACATACGCTCTATCGGTACATGGATATGGCCGGACAGTGTATCGACCGGTCTAATACCGATTCGGCGTTTGCCGACTTTCATGCCGAATACCGGCAAACGATAGCGGAACAGGGGCTGAGCCTCTTTGTTTACCGCAACGACAGTTTGTACTACTGGTCAACACACAATATTCCCGCTTCGCATCTCTTTTCGCAGTCGAACTTTGCAAAACCATACATCAACATTGAGAACAACGGCAGTTATGCGTCTTTCATGCGGACATACAAGGGGTACAACATTGCAGGTCTGATACTGATCAAAAATATTTACCGGTATTCGAACGAATATCTGCAAAGGGGTTTTCAGGAAGATTATGGATTGCCCGACAACGCAAAGATTTTTCCGGAACTGCGGCAGGGATACTATCCGATCAACGACAGCCGCGGGCAATTCGTCTGGGCGCTGATTTTCGACAGTTCCTGCCATTACGGCTATCAAACGGTGGTTCCTTCCGTCACCTACCTGATCATCCTGCTGCTTTTTTTCATCTGGATAGATTCTTTTTTCAGCAGGCAGAAAAACAGGCGCTTCGGGAATCTCTTCCTTGCGGTTTGCTTTCTGGTACTGGCCATACTGCGCTACCTGATGCAAGTTTTCAGGGTGCCGGGCAATATTTACGAATTGGCCATATTCGATCCCGTTTATTTCGGCTCGGACTGGTATCCGTCTCTTGGCGACCTGTCACTGTGGGTGATTTTCATCACTTTCTGCTCTTACGAGTTTTACCGGAATTTTCATTTTTCGGACAATCGGGAATGTCGCTGGAAATATCTTCTCCGTATCATCTTCATGCTGACCGCCGCCACGGTGATGTTCTTTTCCGTCGGACTGCTGATCAGGACGCTGGTCATCAACTCTTCGAACATGTTCGAAACGCCCAACCGTTCGCTCCTGCTGAACGGGTTCAGTCTGATGGGGTATGTCTCCATCATGCTGGCCGTATGCTCGTTCTGCCTCGTGCTGGACAAGGCGCTGAAGTTTTGCCGCCATGATGTTCATTTCCGCCATTTTTTGATACTGTACCTCATCGTGCTGTCGGTGGTGATACTCGTATGGTTGCCGGCCGGATGGCATCTCGACCTCTTTTCGGTACTCATTCTTTCGGCAACGGTGGCGCTAATGGGATTTATCCGCCTGAAGACTTCCGGCGCCTACAAATATTCCCACATCATACTGATCATGCTGCTGCTGACCGTATATATCACCCTGTTCGTTCACCGTTTCAGCACGGTAAAATACAATGACCGGAAAAAGGTGATCGTGACCAATCTGGCGTCGCCGCACGACCTCACATCGGAATTTCTGCTCCGTGACGTGTCCGAGCGCATCATCTCCGATACGGTTCTGACCGACATCATCTACGAAAAAAATCAGGCGGAAGTGCTGGAATATGTTAAGCAAAACTATTTCTACGGTTCGTACTGGAATACATACGAGAATTACCAGTGCGTGGTATGCGGCGAAAATGATCAACTGGGACTGACGAACGGGGTGGCGCCCAACTGTATAGGATATTTCAGGCAAATGATTGAAAACAGCGGGACACAGCTACCGCGTTCGCAGTTTTACTACATGAACAGACAGCAAACGGATCTGCTGGCATCGTATCTCGGATGGTTCTGGAAGGAGAAGGAAGGCCAACCGCCTTTGCATCTGTTCATCGAACTGTGGACGGGCGGAAAGGGAATGGACGGCATCGGCTACCCGGAATTGCTGCTCGACGGCAGAACCAACCAGGAAAATAACCTGAAAGGCTATGCCTACGCCAAATATCACAACAACAGACGCATCAGTCAGGCGGGTTTTTTCAACTACAATCTCAGCGGCGACGTATTCCGCAGGCCGGCGCAAAATTCCGACTACTACACCGTTGTGGCGGAAGACATCGAACATCTGGTCTATCACCACGACAAAAGCAACATGATTGTGCTGAGTTCGCACCATCCCTCATTGCCGGACATCATCTACAGTTTCTCCTACCTTTTCATTTTTTCCTACTTAGTGGTTTCCGCCGGATTCCTCATCTATCTACCCGCACGAAAGAACTTCCGGTGGAATCTGCAAAACAAAATCCAGATTTCAATGATTCTCATCATCCTCGTCTCTTTCTGCGTAGTGGGGCTTTATACCTTTTTTCACATCAACCGTCAGTATCTGGAAAAGCATAACGACTATATCAGCGGGAAAATGCAGTCGGTGTACCGGGAACTGCAAAAAGTACTGACCGGGCGGCGGGCGGTGGACAAAAACGATCTGGCCGACTGGCTGCTGCTTTTTCGCGGAATGTTTTCCACCGATATCAACCTTTTCGATATTCGCGGGCAACTGATCGCCTCCTCGCTTCCGGAAGTGTTCGATAAGGGACTGATAAGCAGGCAAATTAACCCGGACGCTTTCATTCAGTTGTCGTTCGGACAACGGGCGTTCATCCTGAAAAACGAAAAAATAGGCAAACTGAAGTACCTGTCCGCCTACGAACCGTTTGTGGACCACAACAATAATGTCGTCGCTTTCCTGAACCTCCCCTATTTCACGCAACAGGATGACCTGCGCGAAGAAATATCGGAACTGATGCTTGCCATCACCAACTTCTACATCATCGTCATTTTCCTCACGGTGATCATTTCCGTACTTATCGGCAACCAGATCACGCATCCCTTGAATCTGTTGCAGGAAAAATTCAAAAACATTAAATTGGGCGAAAAAAACGAGCCGATTCACTATTTCAAAAACGATGAAATCGGGCGGCTGGTGAAGGAGTACAATCGTGCGATAGATGAGTTGTCGCGAAGCGCCGACCGACTGGCGCGATCGGAACGGGAAACGGCATGGCGCGAAATGGCCAAACAGATAGCACACGAAATCAACAACCCGCTAACTCCCATGAAATTGAGCATTCAACATCTCAAACGTGCATGGGACAACCATTCCGAACGGTTCGACGAATACATGAAAAAAATTCCCCATTCCCTGATCGAACAGATTGACACTCTTTCCGCTATCGCCACGGAATTTTCCAACTTCGCCAAAATGCCGTTGGTACATAACCAGCCCATAGACATCCTCACCCGCATCAACGACATCCTTCCGCTGTATGCCACCGGCGACAACAAACACTCCTTCCACACCAACTTCCACAGGCTGGACAAGGCCACGGTTTTTGCCGACAAGGAACAAATCTCGCGCGTATTCATCAATCTGATCAAAAACGCCTTGCAAGCCATTCCGAAAGAACGGCTGCCGCTCATATACATAGATGTGCTGAAACTGAACAGGCTGGTCTGGATACGCATCAAAGACAACGGAACAGGCATTCCCGACGACATGCAGGAAAAAATCTTCCAGCCAAACTTTACCACCAAGTCAAGCGGTATGGGCATAGGACTGGCGATTGTCCGCAACATCATCGAAGGCATCGGAGGAACCATCAGTTTCAGAACGAAACAAAACGAAGGCACTACCTTTATCATCAGCCTGCCGGCATACGAGGAAGAAAAATAAAGATCATTTTAAAGTCGTCATGAAATCCGGACAGGAAATATTTTCCTGAATCGACAATGCGCTATCCTAAAAAGGAATAATGCTTTTCGGATAAAACGAATATACCTTTTGGGAAAAACGAATATACCTTTTAGGAAAAACGAAAATACCTTTTAGGGAAAACGAATATACCTTTTAGGAAAAACGAATATACCTTTTGGATAAAACGAATATACCTTTTAGGAAAAACGAATATACCTTTTAGGAAAAACGAATATACCTTTTAGGGAAAACGAATATACCTTTTAGGGAAAACGAATATACCTTTTAGGAAAAACGAATATACCTTTTAGGGAAAACGAATATACCTTTTAGGAAAAACGAATATACCTTTTAGGAAAAACGAATATACCTTTTAGGGAAAACGAATATACCTTTTGGGGAAAACGAATATACCTTTTGGGAAAAACGAATATACCTTTCCTGACTTTGACAATGCGTTACCCTAAAAAGGCTGCGGATTCCGTTTTCAACTTTCAATTTTCAATTTTCAATTATTCTTTGATGCCGTTTTCAACTTTCAACTTTCAACTTTCAATTATTCTTTGATTCCGTTTTCAACTTTCAATTTTCAATTTTCAATTATTCTTTATTACCTTTGTCGCAAAAGATTTAAGCGATTTTTGCATGTTGTTAAACAAGGCCGTTTGTACGGGAATATGTTTGTGGGGGGCGGTTGCCGCCGCACAGGAAGTGGAGGACAGCGTGCGGCGCATTCGCGAAGTGACAGTGATTGCCGACCGCTACCGCGAAGTGATTCCTTCCCAAAGACTGTCGGGCAAGAAGCTCGAAGCGCTCGGCAGTTTTTCTGTTGCCGACGCCATCCGCTATTTTTCGGGTGTGCAGATGAAAGATTACGGCGGAGTGGGCGGCCTGAAAACCATTGACATCCGCAGCATGGGTACCAACCACCTGGGCGTGTTCTACGACGGCATCCAACTCGGCAACGCACAAAACGGACAAATCGACCTGGGCAAATTCTCGCTGGACAACATCGAGGAAATCACCCTCTACAACGGGCAGAAAAGCGAAATGCTGCAATCGGCAAAAGACTATGGCGCGGCAGGAACCGTCTATCTGCGCACGCGCCGCCCACGCTTCGCGCCGGGCGAAACCAGCCACGCAAAAGCCGCCGTCCGCACCGGATCCTTCGGGCTGATCAACCCCTCGTTCCTCTGGGAACGGAAAACAGGCAAAAAAACCGCCCTGTCGCTCGGCGCCGAATACATCCGCTCGTCGGGGAAATACAAGTTCCGCTACCGCAAGGTGCTGCACGACGGCACCGTCGCATGGGACACCACCGCAGTACGGCAAAACGGCGACATACGCTCGGCAAGAATCGAAAGCGGCCTCAACGGCGCGGCAGGACGCGGACAATGGAACGCAAAAACCTATTTCTACGACTCCGAGCGGGGCATCCCGGGCGCTATCGTGAATAATGTGTGGAAACGATCCCAGCGGCAGTGGGACAGGAACTTCTTCGTGCAAGGCAGTTACCGCAACTATTTCGCGGCTGACGGCGAGACGCTCATCAACCTGAAATACGCCGAAGACCGGATGCGCTACCTCAACCCCGACACCACCCTGATGTACATCGACAACACTTTCCGGCAACGGGAAATATACGCCTCCGCCGCCGCAAAATATGCCGTCCGCCCGCAATGGGACATCAGCATGGCAGCAGACTACCAATGGAACACCTTGGACGCCTCCTTGCAGGACTTCGTCTTCCCCCGGCGCAACACCGTCCTCGTAGCGCTGGCCACCGCCCTCCGCCGGAAACGCATCAAAGCGCAGGCAAGCGTGCTGAGCACTTTCGTCTTCGAACAGCTCGGCAAAGCCTCGCGACAACGCAAACCGGAAAACAGACAACACTACACCCCCGCCGTATTCCTCTCCTACCAGCCCTTCGGCAACCCATACGACGAAAAACATGGCGCGGAACAAGCCCTGACCCTGCGTGCCTTTTACAAACGCATCTTCCGGATGCCTACCTTCAACGACCTCTACTATACCGACATCGGCAACACCCTGCTTCGACCGGAGTACACCACGCAGTACAACCTCGGTTTCGCCTGCGGAGGGAACATCGGGAAACATCGCTCCGGACGCTGGAAAGTTCAGGCAGACGCCTACTACAACGAAGTGACCGACAAAATCATTGCCGTGCCCAAAGGCAATGGGCAATTCCGCTGGATGATGATGAACCTGGGCTACGTGGAAATACGCGGCATCGACTTCGCCGCAGAAACCGCGTGGAACCTGCCTGAGAACATCGCCCTGAGCGCACGGCTGAATTACACTTTCCAAAAAGCGCAGGACTTCACCAACCCCACCGACAACCGCCCGCCCGCAGGCTCCTACGGCGGGCAAATCGCCTACATACCGCAGCACAGCGGCTCTGCCGTCCTCGCCGTCACGTGGCGGTCGTGGGAAACCAACTACAGTTTCATCTACACCGGCGAACGATACCACAATTCCTCCAACATCCGCGAAAATTACGAGCAGCCTTGGTACACGCACGATATGACCCTGGCAAAGGCTTTCAACATCAGGAAAACAAAATTCAAAATATCGGCAGAGATCAACAACCTGCTGGGACAGTTCTACGACGTAGTGCTGAACTATCCCATGCCGGGACGAAATTACCGGCTGACGCTGAAAATGGAGATATGAACGCCGCAAATCCCAATCCCATCTCTTACTTACTCCGTTGAAGACACATCCCTCCTTTATTTCCCGTTTGGCCGTCTCAGGTTTTTCATGTACTTTTGCCACGGTAATCAAATATCCTTTATGATACTCGAACAGATAGTCAGGCACAACATACGGCATCTCACGCCATACTCATCGGCACGCGACGAATTTAAAGGAGAAGCTTCCGTATATCTCGACGCCAACGAAAATCCGTATCAGCTTTATCGGATGAACAGGTATCCGGATCCCTTGCAGTGGAAAGTGAAAACAGCCCTTGCAGCAATGAAGGGGGTGGACAGGGAACGGATTTTCCTCGGCGTAGGAAGCGACGAACCCATCGACAACGTGTTTCGTGTGTTTTGCGAACCGGGCATAGACAATGTGGTCTCCATCGATCCCACCTACGGTATGTACGGAGTGGCGGCCGAAATCAACAACGTGGAATATCGAAGGGTACTGTTGGACGAATCTTTTGACTTTACCGCCGATCGCCTGCTGCAAGCCACCGACCGGCACACGAAGCTGATCTTCCTCTGCTCGCCCAACAACCCGACAGGCAATTGCCTGAACCGGAATGAAATCATCCGAACCGTCCGACAGTTCAACGGCATTGTTGTCCTGGACGAAGCCTATATCGACTTCTCCGGTCAACCGTCTTTTCTTGGCGAATTAGACCGGTATCCCAACCTGATAGTACTCCAAACGCTATCGAAAGCGTGGGCAAGCGCCGCCGTGCGGCTGGGAATGGCATTCGCCTCCGCGGATATTATCCGCATCATGAACAAGGTGAAATATCCCTACAATATCAACCAACTGACGCAGGACTATGTCCTGCAAATGCTGCCGGAGAAGGAACAGGTGAAGCAATGGGTGGACGTACTGCTGCGGGAACGCGAAAAACTCAAGAAACGGCTTTCCGAATTGCCCTGTATCGAAAAACTGTACCCCACCGACGCCAACTTTATCCTCGTCAAAGTGGCCGATGCCGATGCCATATACCGCTTTCTCACTGAAAAGGGAGTGATTGTGCGCAACCGCAACGCCGTATCACTGTGCGCCGGCTGTCTTCGTATCACCGTCGGAACGCCGGAAGAAAACAGAACGCTGACCGATACCCTGCAACAATTTCAATAAATACCGTCGCCATGTATGTTTTTGAAACGCAAATCAGAGTTCGCTACGGAGAAACCGACCAGATGGGATATGTTTATTACGGCAATTATCCGTTGTATTACGAGGTAGCCCGTACGGAAATGCTTCGTTCGCTGGGATTGTCGTATAAACAGATGGAAGCGGAAGGGATCCTGCTTCCCGTAAGGTCGTTAAACGTCTGCTACCTTGGCGCTGCCCACTACGACGACTTGCTGACGGTAAAAGTCATACTGAAGGAGTTACCCGCTATCCGTATCCGTTTCTTTTACGAAATTTACAACGAGCTATCCATTTTGCTGAACACCGGCGAAACGGAACTTGTCTTTGTGAATACCGTCACCCGGAAACCCAAAAAAGCGCCGGCCTCACTGCTGGCAGAACTGAAACCATATTTCTGACGCTGCTTCGCTATGAGTGCATTTCAAATTGTTGCACCCGTTAGGCAAGCCTATGCCACAGCTGTTGGGAACGCCGCTTTTAGCCAACGCCTCCATTGCTGCCGGTCATCCGGCATGGCTGTCTTCGACTATGGTGAAACGTGAGGAAAAAGGTTTAAATCTTTTTTTGAGGTGCTATTGCCTTTTTTGATTAGGTTCCATAAGATTAAAAGATGATTAGGATTTCGGGATTCCCCACCTGTGGAGGAGTGTCCGAAGGACGGTGTGCTTTTCCCGACTGAGCAAAACCTGACACTGTCAAAGTCCCGCAGGGACAACACTTTATTAACCGTATGCTTTAGCTTACGGACGAGCAATCACATCGTCAACCAAGTCCCTGCGGGATGAATCCACTCGAAAACATGCAGTTATGAAAAGTATCATTGTAAACGCAGTGACGAATGTACGAAAATTTTCAGACAATGTAATAGTTTTCGGGCAGACACTATTTACATGTCCGGGAAAGGACTTTGCAAATCAATATGTATAGGGATTAATTCCATCGTAACATTTATTGTACGGCGTCGTTTACCGTTATTTTCTTCGTATGATGAGCCGTTCAGATT
>JAISWE010000084.1 GCA_031271175.1 Bacteroidales bacterium
TCCGGCGTTCCTTTATCCTTTAATTTGACAAGCTGTTGACAGAATTTCGCCGCCGCATTTGGAAAAGACCGAATTTTTTCACACACACACACACACACACACACACACACACACACACACACACCTGGCCTATACGTCATAGTAATTCATTGTGCGCCTGCGCGTAATTTAAGCAACTTTTTCCGAGATTCATACATAGCTGCAACTTATTTTTTCATGGGGCGGCTTTTTTTATGCTCCGCACTTCCCTCCGGCAGGCGGCGGATCATTTCCTTTCACCCTCAAAAAGCTGACAGCTCGGCTGCCGCAGCTGTGCGGGAGTTTTTCGCACATTGCCGGATGGCCTTCCGCACGTTACGGGAAACTGGCCGGCCTTACGGATGGGCTACTGCCCTTTGCAGGAGATGGGCTGCGCTTGGTGATTTTGTCCTGCAAGCGGCAGGAGATTTGCTGCATTACCAGATTTTGTCCTGCAAGTGCGCAGGAGATTTGCTGTATGACCAGATTTTTTCTCGCCAGTGCGCAGGAGATTTGCTGCATGACCGGATTTTTTCCCGCAAGTGCGCAGGAGATTTGCTGTATGACCGGATTTTTTCCCGCAGCCGGCAAGCACATCCGGCGGCGCATCAAGAGATAAAACGCATCCTTACCTTATATATTACATCAAATATTACATCAAATACTACATCAAATATTATATCATCATGAAAAGACCTATCAAAAGGATCAACGCCGTGGCGTTGAGAAACAAAACCCATTTGGAACTGATGACCGAGTTGAATGGCGTATTGCAGCAAGCGCAGCCCCTGCCGGAGAAGGTAACCGCAAAACTGCCTTCGCTGGTTGGTCTGCTCGCCGACGAAAAGGAGGCCGTAGCGGCAATCCGCAAATACGAAGCAACCGAAAAACTGGCGCAGATCGATGCCGCGAGGGACAATGCGTTCATGGGGATCGCCGGTTTGCTGAGAACATCGCTCAGGCATTTCGACGAGGCGGTGCGCAACGCCGCCGAACGGCTGGAAATCTTTTTCGAGGCTGCCGGAGACGTACCCCGCCTGTCCTACGACGAAGAAACGGTTGCCATCGACCGGCTGCTACAGCAACTGGACGGACGCAAAGAGGACATGGCCATCGTCGGCATGACACAATGGGTGGAAGAACTCGACAAACAGAACAGGGAAATGCGCGAACTGATGTCCTCCCGCTATGAGGAGGAAGCAGGACGATCGCATTTGCAGATGAGAGCCATACGCAAAGAAATGGACAAGCTGTACACCGAAATCCTCTACCTGCTCGAAGCGGCTGCCGCACTCGCCGACGACGAACCCTACAAGGCAACCATCGACGCGCTGAACGCACGCATCAGCCGCTACGCACAAATCCTCGAACAGGAAAAAGGAAGAAGAAAAGTGAATAATTAATAATTAATAATTAATAATTAATAATGTAGGACGCAACCCTATGTGGTTGCCCTAATGAATAATGAAAATGAAAATGAATAATGCGCCATTGCCCGTTAGGGCATTCCTATCAGAGGAACGAAGCCGGCCGGACGCTTCCCTGTTCCGGCGAAACGCTGCCTTATGCAATCCCGATAGGGATTATCGCTCGGTAGAAAACGCCGATAGTCCCCTCTCCGACGCATCCCTACGGGATGCCGACCATCACCGGAATATTTTCTTTTCTACCGAGCGATTCATTCCTACGGAATGAGTAAATAACGAATAATGAATAATGAATAATTAATAATTAATAATTAATAATTAATAATTAATAATGTAGGACGCAACCCTGTGTGGTTGCCCTGCCTCAGAAGAGTAAATAATAAATAATTAATATAAATAGTAAATAAATAAATAAATAAATAATAATAATAATAATAATAATAAATAGTAAATAGTAAAAATTGTTTAATCTAAATTGAATGTGTTATGAAATCTAAAGTAAGTTGTTTTATGAAAAGCAAGCGCTGGTTGGGTCGATGGATCGTGCCGGCGCTGACAGTGCTTCTTTGTTTCGTCGGATGCGACAGCAAGGAAGAAAATCAGGCGACAGAGGTAATACCGCCCTTTGATCCGTCGCAACCGGTGGTGGTAACCGATTTCACGCCCAAAGAAGGAGCCGTGGGACAACGCCTGATCATCTACGGAGAAAATTTCGGCGACGACACCGCCATTGTCCGTGTGTTCATTGGCGGAAAGGAAGCCAAAGTGATTGGCGTAAAGGGCGATATTCTTTACTGCGTGGTACCCCAAAAGGCCTTTGCCGGCAATATTGAACTGCAAATCGGCGAAGGCGAAAATATCGTTACGGTGGCAGTGGAAGAAGTCTTTGCCTACCAGCGGAAAATGGTGGTCAGCACCCTGTTCGGCTACAAAAAAGACGATGACACCCAGCCGGATGGTAACTTTAATCTATCGGGCGACTATAACTACTTTTCCGTAGCCACCATGATGAAAAATGCCTGCTACATGAAGTTCGATCCCTTGGAGCCGGACCATCTCTACGTGATATATGACGGCTCAGCCTTTACCAGAATAGAGCTAAAGGACAGCATATACCGGCGGCTCATGACGAAAGCGGCCGGTGGTTTTAACCGAGGCCGCAGCATCGACTTCACACCCGACGGCCAGTACATGATCATAGCCGACGACCGCCCCGGCGTGAACGATAGAAGCACCATGATCGTGTCGCGGGCAAACGGCTTCAAGGGCAATACAGTGCTCACCGCCAACAAGGAGTGCAACGGCGCGGCCATTCATCCGGTAAACGGCGAAATGTACTTCAACAGCTACGAAAAGGGACAGTTCTACCGTTACGACCTGGCGAACGCCACCTATTTCGGCGGCAGCTTGGGTACCAAGGATTATGTAGAACTGTTCAAGATACAGGACGTCCAGTGGGAATTTAAAACCGAGATACACCCCACAGGCAACTATGCCTATATCATGGTGACCAACAAGCACTACATCCTGCGATCCGACTACAACTGGACCGAGAAAAAATTCAACCAGCCCTATCTGGTATGCGGCGAGGCGAAGGTTTCGGGCTATGAGGACGGGGTCGGCGCCAGCGCCCGCATGAATAACCCCTACCAGGGCATATTCGTGAAAAACCCCGAATATGCGGGAAAGGATGACGAGTACGACTTCTATTTTACCGACCGCAACAACCACTGCATCCGCATCCTGACGCCCGACGGCGCGGTAACGACCTTTGCCGGACGCGGCAGCACAGGCCTCAACGCCAGCTTTAACGGATTCGTGGAAGGCGACCTGCGGGAAGAAGCCCGTTTTAACAGTCCTTCGGGATTGGCCTACGACGAGGCAACCAACACCTTTTATGTGGGCGATACGTCCAATCGCCGCTTTCGCAAAATCGCCGTTGAAACGGAAGATGATGTAGAAGAAGAGGAAGAAGAGGAAGAAGAGGAAGAAGAAGCAGGGGCATAAATGAAAAGCTTTTAAAAAAAATAAATTCAAAATACCATGAAGAAATTATTATGTTACGCTGTGGCGTGGATGTTCTTTTCGGGCGCGTCCGCCGTTCTTTGGGCGCAGCAGCCGCAAAGCATTGAAATAACCGGCGTGATTGTCGATGAAAGCGGCCCCTTGCCGGGCGCCAACATCTCGGTGAAGGATGTTCCCGGTTTGGGATCTTCTTCCGACATCAACGGAAAGTACAAAATCAAAGTGGCGAAATACCAGACGCTGGTTTTTTCCTACGTAGGCTACGAAACGCAGGAAATACCGATCATTGATCAGCGCGAAATCAACGTGACGATGAAAGAATCCGAGAGCAACGTCATCGACGAGGTGGTGATCACCGCTACCGGCGCGCAGCGGAAACTGACCGTCACCGGCGCCATCACCACCGTCGAGATCGGCGAGTTGAAATCCAATCCCTCGTCGAGCATCTCCAACGCCCTGGCCGGCAATGTGGCGGGCGTGATGGCATGGACTACCTCCGGGCAGCCGGGTAAGAACATTTCCGAATTCTGGATCCGCGGCATCTCCACCTTTGGCGCCGGCACCAGCGCATACGTGCTGGTGGACGGCTTCGAACGCGACCTCAACGACCTTAACATCGAGGACATCGAAGCCATCTCCGTGCTGAAAGACGCTTCCGCCACCGCCATCTACGGCTCCAAGGGCGCCAACGGCGTAGTGCTGGTAACCACCAAACGCGGCAAGGACAGCAAAATCACCATCACCGCAAAGGGCGAAACCACCTACAATACGCGCACCCGCACGCCGGAGTTTGTGGACGGCCTCACCTACGCCAACCTGCTGAACGAGGCGCGCATCACCCGCAACCAAGAACCGATGTACCAGCCGGAAGAACTGGAAATCCTGCGCCGGGACTTAGACCCCGACCTCTATCCCAACGTGGACTGGATGGACATGCTGCTGAAAGAGGGAGCGATGAGCTACCGCTTCAACCTGAACCTGAGCGGGGGCGGCAACATCACCCGCTATTTCGTTTCCGGCAGTTATGTGGAGGAACAGGGAATGTACAATTCCGATACCAGCCTGCGGGAAGACTATGATACCAACGCCAACTACAAACGGTGGAACTACAGGATGAACGCCGACATCAACGTGACGAAAACCACGCTGGTGAAAGTGGGCATTTCCGGATCGCTGGCCAAACGCAACAGCCCGGGACTGGGCGACGCCGACCTGTGGGGCGAGATGTTCGGCTACAGCGCCATCCGCACACCCGTACTCTACTCCAACGGTTACGTACCCGCCGTGGGCACAGGCAACCAGACCAACCCCTGGGTGGCCGCCACGCAAACCGGCTTCAACGAAAACTGGACCAACAAAATCCAAACCAATATCTCGCTGGAACAGGACTTGGATTTTATTACGAAAGGATTGAAGTTCACGGGACGCTTCGGATACGATACCAACAACGAGAACGCCATCCAGCGCCGCAAATGGCCCGAACAGTACCGCGCGGAACGCGCCCGCGACATCAACGGCAACCTCGTGTTTACCAAAATCGCCAACGCCAGCACCATGTTCCAGAACAGCAGCTCCAGCGGCAACCGACGGGAATTTTTCGACTTAGTGCTGAACTGGAACCGCAAACTGTTCGGCGAACACAACTTCGGCGCAACGGCAAAATACACGCGCGACTCCTTCATCAAAACGCAGGGGCTGGGCACGGACCTCAAAAACGGCGTCTCCGAGCGCAACCAGGGGCTGGCCGGACGGGTAACCTACAACTGGCACCACCGCTATTTCGTAGATTACAACTTCGGGTACACCGGATCGGAAAACTTCGCCACAGGACACCAGTACGGCTTCTTCCCAGCCTATTCCTTCGCATGGAACCTGTCGGAAGAACCGTTTATCAAAAATAACGCCGAATGGATCGGCCTGTTCAAAATCCGCTACTCGCACGGAAAAGTGGGCAACGACGACATGGGCGACGAACGTTTCCCTTACCTGTACACCATCTCCGACACCAATAACGACGCCTCTACTGTGGCAGGCTATAACTGGGGCGGTATCGGATCGGCGAGAAATTTTAACGGCATGAGATATACGGATGTCGCCTCTCCTTACGTCACCTGGGAAGTAGCCACCAAAAACGACCTGGGGTTGGACATCTCCCTGTTCAAGGACAAATTCAACCTCAACGCAGACTATTTCGACGAGAAACGCGAAGGCATCTACATGGCGCGCGCATACCTGCCGCAGATGGTCGGGCTGGAAAGCAACCCGAAGGCCAATGTAGGCGCCGTCCGGTCGAAGGGCGTGGACGGACGTTTCGCCGTCAAGCACCAGATGAGGCGCGTCCACCTGACCGTGAGGGGCAACATGACCTACAGCGAAAACGAAATTCTGGAACGCGACGAGGAAAACAACGTCTATCCCTACCAGATGGAGAAAGGCTATCGGGTGAACCAGAACAAGGGACTGATCGCACTGGGACTTTTTAAGGACTACGACGACATCCGCAACAGCCCCAAACAAACTTTCGGCACCTACCAGCCGGGCGACATCAAATACAAGGACGTGAACGGCGACGGAGTGGTGGATGCCGGCGACGTGGTGGCGGTGGGCGCTACGAAAAAACCCAACATGATTTACGGGCTGGGAGCCTCCGTTGTATGGAAAGGATTAGACGTCAGCGTCCATTTTCAGGGAGCAGGCAAATCGGATTTCTTTATCTTCGGAAAGTGTATCTATGCCTTCAGCGAAAATCTCTGGGGCAATATCATGAAAAACACGGCAGAAAACCGCTGGATTTCCGCCGACCTTTCGGGCGATCCGGCCACCGAAGACCCCAACGCCTCCTATCCGCGCCTGAGCTTCGGCGGCAATGCCAACAACTTCCGCAATTCCACCTACTGGCTGCGCAACGGCGCTTACCTGCGCCTGAAAACAGTGGACATAGGTTACTCCTTTCCTAAAAAATTCGTAAACAAAATCCGTTGCAATAACGTGCGCCTTTTCATGATCGGCACCAACCTGCTGACGTGGTCGGACTTCAAACTATGGGACCCTGAAATGGGCGCCAATCGCGGGGAACAATACCCCTTGGCCAAATCCGTCACCTTCGGATTAAATTTTAACTTTTAAAATCAACAAAAATGACAAAGAAAATTCATATCCCGTTTTTACTGGCGCCGGCAACCGTCATCCTCATGGTGTCCTGCGCAGATTATCTGGAATCAGACCAGTATTTCAAAGACCGCATGACCGAGGAAAAAGTGTTCGCCGACAAAACCTATTCGGAACAGTGGCTGGCGCACGCCTACTCTTTCCTCACCGACATGAACGCCGACGTGTGCAGCAAGGGCAACACCCCGCACTGCTTCGCCGACGACATGTACTACGGCGACCGCGACGTCACCTACGACGTCAGTAATGCCTCGGCGCTCTCCTACAGCCGCTTCAAACTGGGCGAATATAACGAGAACGAAAAACAGTCCTGGCAACGCTGTTACAGGGGCATCCGTCAGGCGGCCATCTTTATCCACAATATCCACATCAACGAGGAGCTGACGCCGGAGGAAATTGCGGACTACCGGGGGCAGGCGCGTTTCGTAAGAGCCTACTTCTACTGGCTGCTGCTGCGCAAGTACGGCCCCGTTCCCCTGCTGCCCGACGAGGGACTTGACTATACCGAGAGTTACGACGAACTGGCGCGTCCCCGCAACACCTTCGAGGAATGTGCGGAATACATCAGCGCCGAGATGATTCTGGCAGCACAGGAGTTGCAAGAAGGACACCGCGACGAATCGAACATTGCCCGTCCCACGCGCGGAGCGGCGCTGGCCGCTCGCGCCAAAGCGCTGCTCTATGCCGCCAGCCCCTTGGCCAACGGCAATGAGGACGAGTTTGCCGCAGCGCTGACGGACGATCAGGGACAACGCCTGCTGTCCGATAAATACAGCGAAGAAAAATGGGCCAGAGCGGCGGCCGCGGCAAGAGATGTGATGGAACTCGGCATGTACCAACTCTTTACTATCAGTAACCGGACAACGGGCGCCAGCGAATCCTACCCGCTCACCATCACCCCGCCCGACGACGGCGGCGACTTCTCCGGCAAAAACTGGCCGGAAGGCTGGGCCGACATTGACCCCTTCGAATCCTACCGCTCTATCTTCAACGGGGCAGTAGATGGAACGGGCAATACGGAACTGATCTTCACGCGGGGATTAAGCGGCGGCGAAAAGGTACACCAAATGGTCATACACCAGTTGCCCTCCATTGCCACAGGCTGGAACACGCACGGAATCACCCAGAAACAGTGCGACGCCTACTACATGGACGACGGGACGGACTGCCCGGGCAAAGACAAAGAAATAGGACGCGGCGACGGGAGCAACAGGGCGACAGGCTATGTGGACGCCGCAGACAAGACCAAAAATGCCTTGCTGAGGGATGGCGTATCCAAACAGTACGTCGACCGGGAGCCTCGCTTCTACGCCTCGGTAGCTTTCAACGGCTGTGTATGGAATCTGGAAAATGAAAGCCAAGTCGCAAACTATCATAAACAGGTGTTCTACTATCGCGGGGAAGGCAACGGATACACCAATACCCAGTTTTGGCTGCGCTCCGGCATCGGCGTGAAGAAATTCGTGCATCCCAGCGATACCTATGAAAACAATACCGCTAACAAGATTCTGGACAAACTCGAACCGGCCATCCGCTATGCGGACATTCTGCTGATGTACGCGGAAGCGCTGAACGAACTGGACAATTCGTTCTCTGTTCCCTCGTGGGACGGCTCGACCACCTATGCCATCGGACGCGACATTGACGAAATGAAAAAAGGCGTCCGTCCCGTCCGTTGCCGCGCAGGCGTGCCGGACTATCTGCCGGAGGTGTACGAAGACAAAGATCTGTTCCGCGCAAAAGTGAAACGCGAACGCCAAATCGAACTGATGGGCGAAGGACAACGCTACTACGACCTGCGCCGGTGGAAAGACGCGCCGGTGGAAGAATCCCTGCCTATCTACGGCTGCAACCCGCTGATGACCAGAAACCAGAGTGACCTGTTCCACACGCCGGTGCCTATATGGTCGTTCACCACTGCCTTCACGCCCAAAATGTGGTTCTGGCCGATCAATCACGAAGAACTGAAACGGAACAACCGGCTCACGCAAATCCCCGGATGGACGTATAATGATTAATTAATAATAGTCAATAATCAATAATATAAATGAATAATGAACATGAAAAAGATAAAAAACAGATACGGTTTACTGCTCCTGACGGTCATACCAATATGGTGCGGCTCGTGCAACGAAGACTGGGTAACCGAGCAGTACGAACACTACATCTCCTTCAAGGCGCCGCTTGACGACAACGGCGTGTCGCGAATCAGCGTGCGCTACAAGTCCGACGGCTACGTAACGTACCAACTGCCGCTGATCGTCAGCGGGTCCACCACGATTGACAAGGACATCACCGTTCATGTAGCGGTAGATTCCGATACCCTGCAAATCTTGAACGCACTGCGGTTTCAGAACCGTACCGATTTCTATTACAGGGAACTGGACTCGCAGTATTTCAAGATGCCCGAAACGGTCGAAATCAAGGCGGGAGAAAGTACCGCCCTGATGGGCATTGACTTCTCGCTGGCCGGCATCGACCTGACGGACAAATGGGTGCTTCCCCTGACCATCACAGACGACCCGTCCTACGACTATCAGTCGCATCCCCGAAAGCACTACAAAAGAGCATTGATTTATGTAACGCCTTTCAACGATTATTCGGGCATCTACGGCGGTACGGCGCTCAAAACATGGTTCAAGGGCGATGAAGACGGTGCGGCCCTGGTCAAAAGCGAAATACCCGTTCATGTGGTGAACGACACCACGGTCTTCTTCTATGCCGGCACAGTGGACGAAACCCGCGCCGATCGCCGCAATTACAAGATCTATCTCACCTTCGACATCGAAACAGGCGCTGTAACGCTCTCATCGGACAATCCGGATATGCACTTCACGACGACTGCAACTCCCCTATTTGTGATAAAGGAAGCGATGGACGCCACCCGTCCCTATCTGCTCCACCGCTATGTGACCGTTAGCGGCATCGAGTACGAATACACGGATTATACCCTCGTTCCGGGAGAAAACATCGTGTACGTCGTAAAGGGCGTCATCACGATGGAACGCAAAATCAATACGCAAATACCGGATGAAGATCAGGCCATTGAATGGTAAACAGTGAAAATTGCAAAAAAAATAATGCATCATGCGTTTTTTGCTTATCTTTGCTGACTGAAAAGTTGCAATAGCGACTCGACCGTACATTATTTTTAATATCACGCAATGAAGCACACTTTTTATTTCCTGCCGGTTTTGTTGCCGGCCTGCATTTCTGCGGGAGAGAACAGGACGGTTCATCCCAACATCGTTGTCATTCTGGCGGACGATCTGGGCTGGGCGAATGTAGGGTATCACGGCAGTTCCATTCAGACGCCCCATCTGGACCAGCTGGCTCAGGAAGGGCTGGAGCTGAACCGGTTCTACACCGCGCCGATCAGTTCGCCAACCCGCGCCGGGCTGCTCACCGGTCGATATCCTAACCGCTTGGGCATCCGGGAAAACGTCATTCCTCCCTGGCGAGATTTCGGCATCGACCCTGCCGAAGAAACGCTGCCCGAAATGCTGGCCGAAGCAGGCTATCGCCATCGGGCGCTGATAGGAAAATGGCATCTCGGACATTCCCGCAAGGCTTATTATCCGCTGTCCAACGGATATACCCATTTCTACGGCCATCTGAACGGGGCTATCGACTATTTCACCCACCAGCGGGAAGAACAGTTAGACTGGCACAACGATTGGGAGACATCGTATGACGAAGGCTATTCCACCGATTTGATCACGCAGGAAGCCGTAAAGTGCATTCATCAATATGCCAAGGAAGGCCCCTTCTTCCTGCATGTCGCCTACAATGCGCCCCACGACCCCTTGCAGGCCAAACCCGAAGACATCGCCCTCTATACCGACGACCTCGACCGTTTAGAAGGGAAAAAGCGCAAAGAAGCGCTCTATGCGGCGATGGTAACCTGCATGGACAGGGGAATCGGGGAAATACGGAACGCCCTCCAAAAAAACGGGCTGGACGAAAATACGCTGATCCTCTTTTTTAGCGACAACGGGGCGCCTGCCAACGGCGGAGGCAGCAATCTCCCGCTGAAAGGCAACAAGTTTCAGGAATGGGACGGCGGGCTGCGAACGCCCGCCCTCCTTTCCTTTCCCAAACGCTTCAAAGGCGGTCGCCGGATCGAGCAGGTCATCGGCTTCGTGGATATCATGCCGACCATCCGTGGGTTGCTGGGGATCCGGAAAACGCCCGTCCGCCCGTTCGACGGAATAGATGTAACCGACATACTGAGCGGGAAAAAGAAAAATTCGGAAAGAGATTTGTACTTGGGATGTGGCGCCGTGGTGAACAATAACCACAAATTCATCCTGCCGGGTCAAAACGGGAACATGAAAACCGACGCCATCTTCCTGTCGTACTATCCGGACGATCCGCTGGAAAAGAGCAACGTGGCCGGGAATTATCCGGAGCAGGTCGCAAGAATGAAGGCCATCGCGGAACAGTTCAACGCCATACTCCCTCCCGCCACACTGCCTCCTTTCAATGAAGGACGAAAAGGATTTGTAGCGCCGTTTGAATGGAAAATAGAAAAAGAATAAATAAGCGATGAACAAGTTAAATATATTTTCAAAAACAGCGTCGGCAAGCCTGCTCTTGGGTTTGTCGATGCAGGTACAGGCAAAAAACCCAAGTCCCAACATCATCGTCATCCTGAC
Source organism: Bacteroidales bacterium (assembly GCA_031271175.1). Classification (GTDB taxonomy): domain Bacteria; phylum Bacteroidota; class Bacteroidia; order Bacteroidales; family UBA4181; genus JAIRLS01. The sequence goes on from JAISWE010000084.1 coordinate 11,297, forward strand.
CGACGACATGGGCTTTGGCGATGTGGGCGCCTATGGGGGAAAATTCGTCCCCACCCCGAATATCGACAGGATGGCTGCCGAAGGCATCCTGTTTACGCAGTATTACAGCGCCTCTCCCATCAGCTCTCCTTCGCGGGCAGGCTTGCTTACCGGCAGATGTCCGGGCAATTTCCATATCACCAGCTACCTGCAAACCAAAGCAGGCAACAAAGCCGCAACAATGGCGGATTATTTGAATCCCGACGCACAGACATTGCCGCGCGCGCTCAAGGCTGCCGGATACAAAACGGGGCATTTCGGCAAATGGCACCTGGGAGGAGGGCGCGACGTGGCCAATGCGCCGTCCATCATCCGCTACGGATACGATGAATACGCCAGCACCTACGAAAGCCCCGACCCCGACCCGTTGCTTACCGCCACCGACTGGATATGGTCTGCCAAAGACAGCATCAAACGCTGGAACAGAACCGCCTATTTCGTGGACAAAACACTGGACTTCCTCCAAAGAAATAAGGAAACGCCTTGCTTCGTCAATCTGTGGCCGGACGATATGCACACCCCCTGGGTAGGCAACATGGAAGAACAAATGATTTTCCCCGAAGGCGAAAACAGCGAAAAAAACTTCCGTAGCGTACTGATAGAGTACGACCGGCAAATAGGCAGGCTATTGGAAGGGTTGAAAAAAATGGGCATCGCAAAGCATACCATTGTCATTTTTACCTCCGACAACGGCCCTGCGCCAAGTTTCCGGGGCAGCCGCGCCGGTAACTACCGCGGATGCAAAGCGTCCCTCTACGAAGGAGGCATACGGATGCCTTTCATCGTCTGGAGTCCGGAACGTTTGATTCCTAAAGGAAAAACAGATGAGACATCGGTGATCTGCGCTTTCGACCTGTTTGAAAGCCTGTGCCGGATGGCCGGCGCCCCCCTGCCAAAGGGTTTCACCAGCGACGGACAGGAAATGAGTAACGCCTTGACAGGCGTTCCCCAAAAAAGAAGCCGGCCTGTCTGTTGGGAATATCGCCGCAACGACAGCAAAGCTTTTCCCAAACCCGCCGACAACGACGTCAGCCCTAACCTGGCCATCAGGCAGGACAACTGGAAACTGCTGATCAACGCCGACGGAACGGAGGCAAGCCTTTACGACCTTTCCGCCGATCAAAGGGAAACCACAAACCTCTGCGAAAAATATCCCGACCTGACAAAGGAGCTTAAAGAAAAAGTCCTGCATTGGCGGAACGCATTGCCTGTAGCAGAAAATGAAAATTAAAATGAAAAAAAATAAAATATGAAGACGAAAATAGCCATAACGCTCATCCTCTTGTGCACATTTGCATGTGGCACATCCGAAATTCCTGCGCCGCGCATGTCCAATACGCTTCGAGCGCCGGCTTATCCCCTGGTTTCCATCGACCCCTACACCAGCGCATGGTCGTTCACGGATCAGCTTTACGACAGCCCCGTTCGCCACTGGACAGGAGCCGTATTTCCGCTCACGGGCATCATCCGTGTGGACGGCAAGCCTTTCCGTTTCATGGGCATCGAGCAACCACCGTTGAAAACAGTGGCGGCTACCGCCGAAAAAGCAAGCTGGAACGGCCGGTTTAGCTTTTCCCAACCGCCTAAAGGATGGGAAACCGTCGGCTTCAACGATGCGAAATGGAAAGAAGGGCCTGCCGCATTCGGAACACCCGAAGAAACGGGCGTTAAAACGCTGTGGACAGGCGATCATACCGAAATATGGGTGAGGCGCGAACTGACCCTGGATACGGACTTGTCGGCTGCCAAAGTATTTCTTGAATTTTCGCACGACGATGATTTCGAACTGTACGTAAACGGCGTGGAAGCGGTAAACACGGGATTCAAATGGCGCAAAAACGTATGGACGCCCCTGCCCGACGAAGCCCGTCAAACGCTGAAAGAAGGGCGAAACGTCATAGCCGCCCACTGCCGGAACCGTACGCACGGAGCGCTGGTAGATTTCGGTTTGTACGTGGAAGAGCATACGCCATACCTGACCACCGCCGCCATGCAACAGTCGGTAGATGTACAGGCCACCCGGACGCACTACCGGTTCGCCTGCGGCCCTGTCAATTTGACGCTGACCTTTACCGCTCCGTTACTGCTCCGTCAATTGGACGTGATGTCGCGCCCTGTCAATTACATCTCGTATGCGGTTACTCCTTCGGACGGGCAAACGCACGATGTGCAACTGTACCTGGAAGCGTCCCCCTTGTGGGCATTGGACAAACCGCACCAGCAAAGCGTGAGCGAAATATATGAGAAGGACGGGCTGGTATTCCTGAAAACAGGAAGCCGTTCGCAGAAAATTCTGGAAAAACGCGGCGATAACGTGCGTATCGACTGGGGCTATTGCTATCTTGCGGCCCAAAAGGAACATGCTTCCACAGCCACAGGCGATGAATACGCCCTTCGCAAACAGTTTGCGGAAAACGGGTCGGTGACGGCAGCGCCCCCTGCCGGCGACGGACACGACAAACTCGCCCTTGCCCTGCAATTGGGCAATATCCATACGACCACTGCCGGAAAAGTCATGATCGGCTATGATGATTTGTATGCAATCCGGTACTTTGGGGAAAACCTGCGTCCTTACTGGAACCGCAACGGCGACAAAACCATAGAATCGGCTTTTGCCGCCGCCAACAGCGACTATCACACCCTGATGCGGGAATGTAGCCGGTGGGACGACGAATTGATGCGTCGCGCTACGGACGTGGGAGGAAAGGAATATGCGGAGTTGTGCGCGCTGGCCTACCGACAGGCTATTGCAGCCCACAAATTGGTACAGGCGCCCAACGGCGACCTGCTTTTCCTGTCCAAGGAAAATTTCAGCAACGGCTCCATCGGTACGGTAGATATCACCTACCCTTCCGCGCCGCTGTTCCTGCTCTATAACACGGAACTGGTCAAGGGATTGCTCAATCATATTTTCTACTACAGCGAAAGCGGAAAATGGACAAAACCCTTTGCCGCACATGACGTAGGTACTTATCCGCACGCCAACGGGCAAACCTACGGCGGCGACATGCCGGTGGAAGAGTGCGGCAACATGCTTATCATTACGGCAGCCGTCGCCGCCAAAGAAGGCAACGCCGCCTATGCGGAAAAACACTGGCCAACGCTCACCACATGGACGGATTACCTCGTGGAGAAAGGACTGGATCCCGAAAACCAGTTATGCACCGACGATTTCGCAGGCCATTTCGCCCACAACGCCAACCTGTCCGTTAAAGCGATCCTCGGCATCGCCTCTTACGGAAAAATGGCCGCCATGCTGGGAAAAAAGGATGCCGCCAAAAAATATACGGATAAGGCACGGCAAATGGCGCAGGAATGGGTGAAAATGGCCGACGACGGAGACCATTTCCGGCTCACCTTCGACCAGCCCGGCACATGGAGCCAGAAATATAACATGGTGTGGGACAAATTGCTGAAATTAGATATCTTCCCGGCGGAAGTCATACAAAAAGAGATCCCTTATTACCTAAGCAAACAGAACCAGTACGGGTTGCCGCTGGACAACAGGAGAGCCTACACCAAATCCGACTGGATTATGTGGACGGCAACATTGTCGCCCGACCAGCAGACCTTTGAACAATTGATCCGACCGTTGCACCGCTTCATGAATGAAACCACCGACAGGATTCCCATGTCGGACTGGTACAACACAGACAGCAAAAAACATGTCGGTTTCCGTGCGCGTTCGGTCGTAGGCGGTTATTTTATCCGGCTGCTGGCCGAAGAAATTTAATTTTTTTTGAAAAAATGCCGTTCCTCATTAAGTAAATTTCCCTCCTGTCCTGTATTTATTTATACGTACCGGCATCCACCGTGCAAGTACGCACCGAAAAATAAAGCATAACTCTAAAAATAACGCTAAAAATAATAAATAAAATGACCGATCATCAAACCGCTTCCTTCTCATGGAAAGGGAAGTTTCAAATTCTTTCGCTGGCAATAGCAAGTTTTTCGTTGCCGGTATCAGCACAATGGCAACCGGCAGGCGACAAAATCAAAAGCAAATGGGCGGAAGCAATCAACGTGAACAGTGTTCTTCCCGAATATCCCCGTCCGATCATGGAAAGGCAGGAATGGGCGAATCTTAACGGACTGTGGGATTATGCCATTCTTCCGGTGGGCAGTGAATTTCAAAAGCCGGACGGGAAAATATTAGTGCCGTTTGCGGTGGAATCCAGCCTTTCGGGAGTACAGAAAAGAGTCGGAAAGGACAATGAACTGTGGTACAGCCGCAGTTTCTCCATTCCGGCAACGTGGAAAAACAAAAAAGTGCTGCTGCATTTCGGTGCGGTGGACTGGAAAACCGATGTGTGGGTAAACGAAGTCAAAGTAGGCGGGCATACGGGCGGCTATACCCCCTTTTCCATTGATATTACCTCCGCCCTTCAAAAAGACAACAACCGGCTGACGGTCAAAGTATGGGATCCTTCCGACGAAAGTTTCCAACCGAGAGGCAAACAGGTGAACAACCCGCACGGTATCTGGTACACACCCGTCACCGGCATTTGGCAAACAGTGTGGCTGGAACCCGTTGCCGAACAGTACATCTTTTGCCTGAAAACCACTCCCGATATCGACAGTCGCATCCTGAGAATAGAAGCAAAAACAAATTTGCCGGACGGCGCCGGATTAGTGGAAGTCACCATATCGGCCAACGGCAAGCCGGTGGCTTCCGGAAAAGCGATCACCGGACAAACCGTTGAAATCCGTATGACCGACATGAAATTGTGGTCGCCCGATGATCCTTTCCTTTATGACCTCCAAGTAAAATTGAGCTGTAACGGGAAAACAGCGGATGAGGTGAAAAGCTACGCCGCCATGCGGAAATTTTCTACCGCACGCGACGCCAAGGGAATTGTCCGCTTACAGTTGAACAACAAAAACCTGTTCCAATTCGGCCCGCTGGACCAGGGCTGGTGGCCTGACGGTCTCTATACCGCTCCCAGCGATGAAGCGCTGGCGTATGACGTTATAAAGACGAAGGATTTCGGATACAACATGATTCGCAAGCACGTGAAGGTAGAACCGGCGCGCTGGTACACCCATTGCGACAGAGCAGGCATCATCGTGTGGCAGGACATGCCCAACGGCGACCGGTCGCCCCAATGGCAAAGGAAGAATTACTTCGACGGCGCCGAAATAACCCGCAGTGCCGCCTCGGAAAAAAATTACCGCAAGGAATGGAAAGAGATCATCGACGCACTGTATTCGTATCCCTGCATCGGCGTATGGGTGCCGTTCAACGAAGCGTGGGGACAATTCAAAACACAGGACATCGCAGCATGGACAAAGGAATACGATCCGTCGCGGCTGGTAAACCCCGCCAGCGGCGGCAACCACTATACCTGCGGAGACATGCTCGACCTGCACAACTATCCCGCCCCCGCGCTGGGACTCTATGATGCGCAAAGGGCAACCGTACTCGGAGAATACGGCGGCATCGGGCTTGTCATCAAGGAACATCTCTGGGAACCCAACCGTAACTGGGGATATGTGCAGTTCAACAGCCCGAAAGAAGTAACGGACGAATACATTAAATATGCCGAACAACTGAAAATCTTGATCAAGGCAGGATTTTCCGCTGCCGTATATACGCAAACCACCGATGTGGAAATCGAAGTCAACGGCTTGATGACCTACGACCGGAAAGTAATCAAACACGAAGAAAGCCGGTTGGAACAAATCAACCGGGAAATCTGCCGTTCGTTAAATACAGAATGAAGAAGCAAATGAAAGCGCATTTCCTGAAAAAAGCATATCCCCTCTTGCCGCTGACGACCTTAGCGGTGTCGGTCAACGCCTGCGACAGCGACCGGCAGAAAACGGAACGCCCCAACATCCTCGTCATTCTTGCCGATGACATGGGCTATTCCGACCCGGGCTGTTACGGAGGAGAAATTCAAACCCCCCATCTGGACAGGCTGGCGCAAAACGGCGTCCGGTTCAGCCGTTTCTACAATGGAGGAAAGAGTTGTCCCACGCGCTCGGCATTGCTCACCGGCCTGTATCCCCATCAAGCCGGCGTAGGGCGGATGACTTTCGACGCCGGACTGCCCGGCTATCGGGGCAACATGACGCACAACGGCGTCACCATTGCCGAAGTATTGCAAACGGCAGGCTATCAAACCGGCATGATCGGCAAATGGCATGTGGCCGAAACGCCGCTACGACAGGATCAGCGACAATGGCTGGCGCATCAGGTACAATACGACAATTTTGCACCGATAGACAATTACCCCGTCCGTCGCGGCTTCCAGAATTTTTATGGAACCATTTACGGCGTGGTCAATTATTTCGACCCCTTCAGCCTTGTCAATGGCGAGGAACCCGTGCAGTCTGTCCCCAAAGGATATTACAGCACCATTGCCCTTGCCGACAGCGCCGCAGCATACATCAACCGGTATGCGCGGTCGGACAGTCCGTTCTTCCTTTACCTGGCATTCCATTCACCGCACTGGCCGCTGCACGCCCTTCCCGAAGACATCAAAAAATACGAAGACGTGTACAAAGCCGGATGGGAAACCATCCGCAAAAAACGCTACGAAAGGATACGGGAAACAGGCATCTTCGACCGTACAAAAGACTTCCTGTCGGAACGGCACTTTAGCGATGCATGGGAAGAAAATGCCTCCGACGAATGGGACGCCCACGCAATGGCGGTACATGCGGCAATGATTGACCGCATGGATCAGGAAATAGGAAAAATCATCCGGACGCTGGAAAAAACGGGCGAACTGGACAACACCGTCATCCTGTTCCTTTCCGACAACGGATGCAGCAGCGAAAGCTGTCAAATGTATTCCGAAGGGGAAAACGACCGTCCGGCAGAGTTGCGCAACGGCGACCCGATGATCTATCCGCGTAAAAAAGAAGTGTTGCCCGGCGAAGAAAACGTATGGGCTTCCATCGGCGCAAAATGGGCTAACGTAGCCAATACGCCGTTCCGCTTCTGGAAAGGCACCATGTACGAAGGCGGCATCTGTACCCCTGCCATTCTCCACTGGAGCAAGGGATTGAAAGCAAAAAAAGGATCGGTCATCTCCGACCCCTGCCACGTCATCGACATCATGGCTACCTGCCTCGAACTGGCGCAGGCAAAATATCCCGAATCGTACAACGGGAATAACATTATCCCGCTGGAAGGAATCAGTTTCCTGCCGGCGCTGAAAGGCCAAAAACACGCCGACCGCCACGAAGTGATCGGATTTGAACATTTCAACGAAAAAGCCCTGATCGCCGCCGACGGCTGGAAAATCGTACGGCGACCCGGGCAAAAAAAGGAATGGGAACTGTACGACCTGAACGCCGACAGAACGGAAATGCACGATGTCGCTTCGCAATATCCCGACAGGGTAGCGCAAATGGTTGCAAAATACGAAGCATGGGCGGCAAGATGCCTTGTAGAGCCGGCGCCGAAATAATAGATACTGTTTCCTTTTTTAGCTTTTTTCCTAAATTGTATTAATTTAAATAATACGTTAAACATCACAAATATGGCAGTATTAGCAATCACAGGCAGGAAATTAGATCATTACACCGATAAATAATATAAAAAAATGAAAAAATTGAATACTTATTGTTTGCCGCTGACAGCGCTTGCCTTGTCGGCCAACTCCTGCAACAGCGCCGACAGCCGAAAGGCGGAACGCCCTAACATCATCGTTATTCTGGCCGACGACATGGGCTATTCCGATGTGGGTTGCTACGGCGGAGAAATAGAAACGCCGAACATCGACCGACTGGCAAAAAACGGTTTGCGCTACCGGCAGTTCTACAACTGCGCCCGGAGTTGCCCGACAAGAGCGTCGTTGCTCACCGGACTGTATCCGCATCAGGCCGGAATGGGCTGGATGGCCGCCGCCGACATGCAAAGGCCGCCCTATCAGGGATACCTGAACAATCAATGCGTAACTATCGCCGACGTGCTGCAAACAGCCGGATATGATACGTACATGTGCGGTAAATGGCACGTAAGCAGCGACCGCCAGAACAACGGCAAAGTGAAAGACAACTGGCCGCTCCAGCGCGGATTCGACCGCTTCTACGGTATCACAGGCGGCGCCTCGAATTACTTTAAAGTAAACTATACCAACGACAACGAACAGGGCGTTTCGCCCGACGACGGGACATACTATTTCACCCATGCCCTCAGCGACAGCGCGACGACATTCATCCGCCGGCACGATTATCAGCAGGCGCCGCTGTTCCTCTACCTGGCATACACCGCCGCCCACTGGCCGCTTCATGCCCTGCAAAAAGATATTGACAAATATAAGGAAAGGTACGAAAAAGGATGGGATGCACTCCGCGAAGAACGCTTTGCGCGCCAGAAAAAAATGGGTTTGTTTGCCGAAGATGCAGTACTCTCGCCCCGCGACGAAAACGTTGCCGCATGGGACAGCCTCCCGGCGGAACGGCAACAGGAGTTTGCCATGCGGATGGCAATCTATGCCGCCCAGATAGACGCCATGGACCAGGGCATCGGACGTATTGTACAATCGTTGAAAGACAAAGGACAATTAGAAAACACCCTGATCCTCTTCCTGAGCGATAACGGCGCCTGCGCGGAACATGTCAGCGGCGGGCAAAGAAAAGCAGTGGACGGCAAGGAAGACACCTACGAAAGCTACCGTATCAACTGGGCTAACCTGAGCAGTACGCCCTACAGGGAATACAAACACTATACCAACGAAGGCGGAATCGCTACCCCGCTGATCGTCCACTACCCAAACGGCATCAAGAAAAAACTGAACAATACCTTCGTGGATGAATACGGGCACCTGACCGACATCATGGCCACCTGCGCCGATGCCGGCAAAGCGGCGTACCCCAAAACGTACAAAGGACACGAAATCACTCCCATGCAGGGGGTAAGCCTGATTCCCAATTTCTCCGGACAGCCCGCCAACAGAGGTATGACTTTCTGGGAACATGAAGGCAACATCGCCCTGCGCGACGGCAAATGGAAAATCGTTACCAAAACAAAAGAAGGAGACCCCTTTGAGCTTGCTTCCCTGAAACTGTACGACATGGAAGCCGACCCGACGGAAATGAACGACCTGTCGGAAGTATATCCCGAAAGAAAAGAACAAATGTTTACCGCGTGGGAGCAATGGGCGCAGAACATAGGCGTTTACCCCATAGATACCCGCACTTACGGCGAACGGCAAAGAACTTACAAGCGCATCATCAACGGCGAATTTGACGACTGTTTCGGCGACTGGAATCTGGTATGCAGGAACGACGCACAAGTCCATTTCACCATCGATACGGTAAACGTCATCTCCGGTAAAAACACCGCCAAAATAGCCATCGTGAAAAAAGGCGAAAAACCCGCATCCGCCCACATGAAATGGGTCATGAACCTGCGCAAAGGCGAAAAACTGCATGTCGGTTTCCGCGCTAAAGCCGACCGGAACACCAACCTCATCCTCCGGCTGGAAAAAGTAAACCAACCACAGCAAAAAAGATTGGATAAAACCGTCGCGCTCACTTCCGACGTCAAAAATACCGAATTTGACAACATACGCATTGAAGAAAACGGGAATTATCAACTGGTCTTTTACGTGGGAAACACGGAAGGCGTCTGTTGGATAGACGACGTGAAATTGAAAATTGAAAATTGAAAATTGAAAATTGAAAACGGAAGGATAGTATGAATGTGATACAAGCGGCATCCCTTGGCGCTATGACGGCGATTACGTCATGCTTGCAGGCGCAGGCAGGCGAAAAACCGAATATTGTAGTCATTCTCGCCGACGACTTGGCGTCCCACGAAATTGCCTGTTACGGAGGTACGAACATTGCCACGCCCAACATCGACCGGCTTGCACGGGAAGGGGTGCGTTTCACCGGCTGTTACGCTTCATGCGCCATGAGCGTACCCATCAGGGCATCACTGTACACCGGCCTTTATCCGGCGCGACACGGCGTTTTTCAAAACCATAAAAGCACGTATCCCCACATCAAAAGTATCGCCCATTATCTCCCCGAAGCGGGATACAGGGTATGGCGAACCGGAAAAACACACACAACCCCCCGTTCCGTATATCCGTTTGAAGAAATTCCGGGATTTGAACCGAACTGCGTCAAACGGTCGGCGGATTACAGTACGGATAGCCTCAAAATTCGCATCCTCAACGCAAAACAACCGTTTTGCCTCTTCGTATGCAGTACGCTTCCTCATGCCCCGTGGACAGTCGGGGACACGGCCGCCATCTCTCCCGAACAATTCGTATTTCCTCCACATTTGATCGCTTCCAAAGCGTTTCGTGAAATCTACCGCAAATACCTGGCAGAGGTCAAAGCGCTGGACGAACAGGTCGGCGCCGTGTGGAAGATGCTGGAAGAAACCGGACAGTTAGACAATACCCTGATCCTGTTCCTGGGAGAACAAGGCCCCCAGTTTCCGGGCGGCAAATGGACGTGCTGGAACTACGGACAGTTCAGCGCCCTGATAGCGCGCTATCCACGACTGATCAAAGCAGGCGCTTCCTCCGATGCACTTGTCCAATACGAAGATATCCTGCCTACCCTGATGGAATTTACCGGCGGAAACGCCATCGACGGCATCGACGGCAAGAGTTTTTTACCTGTCCTTATCGGGAAAAGAAAAACACATCGCCAATGGGTGTACGGCATCCACAACAATATCCCCGAAGGCTCGGCTTATCCTGTGCGAAGCATACGGGACAAACGTTACAAACTGATCGTTAATCTTTCTCCGGAAGCGTCTTATTTCGAGAAACACCTGATGAACGTGAACAATCCGGTCGGAGTATGGAAAGCATGGACCGAAGCGGCAAAGACAGACCTTCATGCGCAAGCCATGATTGACCGGTTTGTGCATCGCCCTGCCGTAGAATTTTATGACTTGCAGGCCGATCCGTGGGAACTTAACAACCTCGTTTCCAACGGGAAACATGCCAAACGGATAGCAAAAATGGAAAAATTGTTGCATACATGGATGTCACAGCAGGGAGATACAGGCGCCTCCATGGATGTGGAATTTGTAAATAAATAAAAAATATTACCCTCATGCCAACAGCAAACGATATAAAAAAACTCTTTTATCCGGCGCTTACCCTGACGCTCGCCGGGGCGAATCCTGCCCTTGCAGGCGGCGAACGCCCGAACATCGTCCTGATCATTGCCGACGATTGCCGGAGGTCGGATCTGGGCTGTTACGGCAGCCCGGACGCGGTGACCCCCAATATCGACCGGCTGGCAGAGCAGGGATTGAAATTCAACCACTTTTTCCAGTCCACAGCCATGAGTTCCCCTACGCGGCATTGCCTGCTAACAGGACTGTATCCCGTGCGATCGGGCGCTTATCCCAATCACACGTTCATCGACGAAGGCATCAAAACGCTTCCCCACTATCTGAAAGAAAACGGCTATCGTGTGGCGTTGCAGGGGAAAAGACATATTGCGCCGCTGAGCGCCTTCCCTTTCGAATATCTCGACGATAACGAAGGCCATGTGGATCCGGCAAAAATAGAACCGTTCATCGCCGATGCGAAAACAAAAAACCAGCCTTTTTTCCTGTATGTCGCCTCGCACGACCCCCATTCGCCATGGACGCGCGGCGACCGTTCCCTGTTCGATGCAAAAAAACTGACCCTGCCGCCGACTTTGGTTGATACGGAAGAAACACGCAACAAATATGTGAACTATCTTGCCGAAATCAATCAATTAGACGGCGATGTCGGTAAAATTGACGCACTGATTGAAAAATACGGCCTGACCGATCAAACCGTCTTTATCTTCACCAGCGAGCAGGGGCATTCCTTTCCGTTTGCCAAATGGACATGTTACGACGCCGGATTGCAGACTGCTTTTATTGTACGGTGGAAAGGCGTCGTTAAACCGCAAAGCACCACAGACGCCATGTGCGAGTATGTGGACGTAACGCCCACCATCATCGACATCGCGGGCGGAAAACCACCCGAAAACCCGGACGGGAAAAGCTTTCTCAAAGTCATCACCGGGAAAACCGGCAAATTCAAAGAAGCCGTCTATGCCATTCAAACATCAAGAGGCATCATTGCCGGGCCGGAGTATTACGGCATACGCTCCATACGGGACGCCCGATACAGGTACATCCTGAACCTTACGCCGGAGATAACCTTCCGCTGTGCTTCCACTCAAAAAAACGACGCCGTATGGGCCTCGTGGCTGGAAAAAGCACAAACCGACCCTTTCGCGCAACAGCAGGTGCAACGCTACCGCCAACGTCCCGGAGAAGAACTGTATGACGTGGTGAACGATCCTTTTCAGATGAACAACCTCGCCGGCGATCCGAAAATGGCTAAAACATTGCAATCCATGAGGAAAAAACTCGAACAGTGGATGCTGCAACAGGGCGATGCCGGACAGGAGACGGAATTAAAAGCCCTCGAACATCAAGTGAAACGGAATGAAAATGCGCAACACGCGCCACTGCTGAAAGCCCTAAGAGCGCATCAACATGCGGTTCATATCAAAAAGGGATGGATACGCGACCCCTACATCTATCTTTCTTCGGACGGCTATTATTATCTGACGGGAACAACGCCCAACCCGGGCGATCCCCGCGAAGAATCGGACAGATACAATCTGGGACTGACGCCGGCCTCCCAAAAAATAGGGCTTAAAAAAAGCATTGTAGGCCATAAAATCCGTGTATGGCGCAGCACAAATCTCGCCGAATGGGAATACCTCGGCGAGCCTTTTTCTCTGGAAAACGGCTACTGGAAAAACATCAGTCCCGAAAGCTTTGCCGACCCCGGCGGCGAGGATAAGGAATGGCTGTTGTGGGCGCCCGAGATATACGAAGCAGACGGCAACTGGGTCTTTATCCACACTTCGCCAAGCCCTTTCAGGGACGGCGCCAATCTCGTTGTGGTGAAAGGCGGCTTGTCAAGCGGCATTTATGAATTTCCCATGGGCGACGACATGCGGAAAAAGCACGATCCGTCGCTTTTCCGCGACGACGACGGCAAATGGTATTTAACATGGGGAAATACCTTTATCGCTCCCTTAAAACCCCAATTCGGCGGCTTGGCAGACCATCCCAAACGCATAGACCCAAGCAACAGAATCATCGGTCACGAAGGAGCTACCATTCGGAAAATCGGCAACAAATACGTACATTTCGGCACCGCATGGTCAACAGACAAAGCACGCAAAGGCTCTTACAACCTGTATTACTGCACCGCCGATTCCATTGGCGGCCCCTACGGTGAACGCCGTTTCGCAGGCCGGTTCCTCGGACATGGAACCCCCTTTCAAGACAAAGAAGGTCGATGGTGGTGTACGGCATTTTTCAACGCCAACGTTCCCCCTTTGAACGACAAAGATATTCAAACCGAAGACCTGCGGGAAACAGCACAGACGATTAACGAACAGGGCGTTACCATCGTCCCGCTGGAAGTGAAAATCATGGAAAACGGAGATGTCGCCGTTCGTGCGAAGGATCAACGATATGCCATTCCGGGACCCGACGAAGTGCAAAAATTTTAAAACATGACAACAATAAAAAAATTAGCGCCATGCATCCTGTCTTCGCTGTCATTGGCAGGCATGGCAACAGAAAAGCCGAACATGATAGTGATCATGGCCGACGACCTTGCTACGAACGAATTAGGCTGCTACGGCGGACAAAACATCGCTACGCCCAACATCGACAGGATGGCGCGGGAAGGGATGCGTTTCACCAACAATTACGCATCCTGCGCCATGAGCGTACCCATCAGGGCGTCGCTGTACACCGGCCTGTACCCGGCGCGACACGGCTCCTACCAAAACCACAAAACCTCCTATGCAAACATCAAAAGCATCACCCATTATCTTCCGGACATCGGATACAGGGTAGGACGTACGGGCAAACGCCACACACAGCCCCGCCATGTCTTTTCTTTCGAGGAAGTAGCTGGATTTGAAACGGATTGCGTATATCCGGCAGCACCTTATACTACCGCAGGTATCAGGGAGTTTATCACCCGCAACAGCCAGCCCTGGTGCCTTTTCGTTTGCAGCACCCATCCGCACGTCCCATGGACGGAAGGCAACCGCGACAAAATCAATCCCGATCAATTGACTTTACCTCCCAATTTCATAGACAATATGGAAACCCGCCGGTTATACCGCGATTTCTTGGCGGAAATAGGCGCGCTGGACGAACAGGTAGGCGCTGTGATGCAGGTCTTGGAGGAAACCGGACAATTAGACCACACGCTGGTGATGTTTCTGGGAGAACAGGGGCCGCAATTCCCGTTCGGCAAATGGACATGCTGGTATTACGGACAGCACAGCGCACTGGTGGTACGGTATCCGGAACGGGTCAAAGCCGGATCGGTAACGGAGGCCATCGTCCAATATGAAGACGTCCTGCCCACCCTCGTCGAACTTGCCGGGGGAAAAGCCATCGACGACATCGACGGCAAAAGCTACGCCCAAGTCCTCTCCGGAAAAAGCACAGACCATCGGAAATGGGCATACGGCATCCACAACAATATCCCCGAAGGCACAGCCTATCCCATCCGCAGCATCCAGGACCGGCGCTACAAACTGATCGTCAACCTGACGCCCGACGCGCCCTATTTTGAGAAACACATGATGAACGTCAAAGACCGGGAACAGGTGTGGGCAAGCTGGATGGAAAGCGCCGAAGCCGGCGAGCGCGACCGGGACATTGTCCACCGTTTCGTACATCGTCCCGAAAGGGAATTTTACGATCTGGCCTCCGACCCGTGGGAACTGAACAACCTGGCCGGCGACAGCCGCTATGCAGAGAGCATCTCACTGATGGAAAGCGAACTGAAAAAATGGATGCTGCAACAGGGCGACAAAGGCGCGGAAATGGACCAATAGTCGCTCGCTTGGGGAGAGCATATTGACAGAGATGCTCCCCCTGACTTCGGCAATGCGTCACCCTAAAATTATTCCAAAAATTTTGGTCAAACAACTGAGCAATTGATGCGAAACAAACAGGATATAACGATTGCTCCGGTGTAGTTTTATCTTTAAACCACATTGCAGCATTTCCACCTCGAAGTGTTAAATTTCAGTTAAAAACAGACGATTTTTGCCTGGAATTTTTCATATAAAAATCGTAATCTACTGGAAATCAGGAGTTCAATTTTTCAAAATCCTCAAAAAACCATTTTGTAGTACACAGGGGGTATTGATTGTCAGATGGTTAGTCAGTA
>JAISWE010000110.1 GCA_031271175.1 Bacteroidales bacterium
TGACGATGGCGTCGAATTACAATGCACGTCTGCGTCCCGCCGAAGTGATGGTACACGAAGGCAAAGACTACCTTATCCGCCGCCGCGAAACCCTCGAAGACCTCCTTCACAATCAGACGTTGATAACGCATAACGAATAGTGAAGAATTAAAAATTACGAATTAAAAATTACGAATTACGAATTATTCACTGTTCTGAGGCAGGGCAACCACATAGGGTTGCACCCTACATTATTCATTATTCATTATTCATTATTGAAAAGCGCCTTGATCAGGTGTTCTACTTTGCCGACAAATACGACCTGTATGGACAGTCCTTTCGTGCTGATGCCTTTTCGGTTGGCGTCGGCGATGAATATTTTCGTGAAGCCGAGTTTTTGCGCTTCATAAATTCGTTGTTCGATACGTCCCACGGGACGTATTTCCCCCGAGAGGCCTACTTCTCCCGAAAAGCAGTACAGATGCCGGATGGGGGTGTCGATGTTGGATGACATAATGGCGGCAATGACGGCCAGGTCGATGGCAGGATCATCGACTTTGAGTCCGCCTGCGATATTGAGGAAGACATCCTTGGCGGAGAGTTTGAAACCGGCGCGTTTTTCCAGCACAGCCAGCAGCATGTTCAAGCGTCGTCCGTCAAATCCCGTGCACGAGCGTTGGGGAGTGCCGTACACTGCCGTACTGACAAGCGCCTGCACTTCGATGAGGAAGGGTCGGATGCCGTCGATGGTAGCGCCGATGCCAATGCCGCTCAATCCTTCTTCGTTGGTAGTGATGAGCATTTCCGACGGGTTGGCAACCTCCCTTAGCCCGTCGCTGCGCATCTCGAAAATACCGAGTTCCGAGGTGGCGCCGAAGCGGTTTTTCAGCGAACGCAGGATGCGGTACACATGGTTGTGGTCGCCTTCGAATTGCAGTACGGCGTCCACGATGTGTTCCAGCACTTTGGGGCCGGCAAGCATGCCATCCTTGGTGATGTGTCCTATCAGGAAAACGGAGGTGTGCGTGGTTTTGGCAAAGCGTAGCAGCGCCGCCGTACATTCCTTGATTTGCGAAACGCTTCCGGCCGACGAATCGATGCTTTGCGTGCTGATGGTCTGTATGGAATCAATGAATATCAGCGCGGGTTTGATCTCTTTACAGTGCACGAGGATGCTTTCCAGCGAGGTCTCATTCAGGAACAGGCAGTCGCTGCTGTGGCTGCTGATGCGCTCCGCCCGCATTTTGATTTGTTGCAGGCTTTCCTCTCCCGACACATAAAGGACGGTGGCTTCCGGCGCTTGCAAGGCGACCTGCAAAGCCAGCGTTGATTTTCCGATACCCGGTTCTCCGCCCAGCAATACCAGCGATCCTGGCACCAACCCGCCCCCCAGCACGCGGTTCAGTTCGGCGTTGTGGGTGTCGATGCGCAGGCAGTTGAGGGCTGAGATGTCCTCCAGCTTTTGCGGTCGCGGCCGTTCCTCCGGTTCAAATATGGGCTGGGCATTTTTTTTCCCTGCCGGCTCTTCGACATAGGTGTTCCATTCGCCGCACGACGGACACCGGCCTATCCATTTGGACGATTCGGAACCGCAGTTGCGGCAAAAAAACAGGGTTTTCAATTTTGCCATTGTCGTTTGGACGGATAAAATGAACGCCGGCAGGGTGGTATCCCCGCCAGCGTTGTGTAAATGATGCGTGAATTATATTATTTTTTCCAATTGGGAAATATTTCCGGCAATTTCTTCGTCGGTCAGCGCGTAATTATTCAGGTCGCCTGCCAGGTACTGGTCGTAAGCCGACATGTCCACCAATCCGTGTCCGGACAGGTTGAAGAGGATTACTTTTGCGGTGCCTTCTTCTTTGGCTTTCTGCGCTTCGGCGATAGCGGCGGCGATGGCGTGCGCCGATTCCGGCGCGGGCACGATGCCTTCGGTACGCGCGAAAAGTACGCCTGCCTCGAATGAATCCAGTTGCCGGATATCCACCGCTTCTATCAACCGGTCTTTCAACAGTTGGCTGACAATGGTTCCCGCGCCGTGATAACGCAATCCGCCGGCATGAATGTGGGCGGGCGAAAAGTTGTGGCCGAGTGTAAACATGGGAAGCAGCGGCGTGTAACCGGCTTCATCGCCAAAATCGTACTGGAAGACGCCGCGGGTAAGTTTGGGGCATGAAGCCGGTTCGGCGGCAATGAAGCGGACTTTGCGTCCTTCTTTGAAGTTGTGGCGCAAAAAGGGATAGGAAATGCCGGAGAAGTTGGAGCCTCCGCCGAAACAGCCGATAACGATGTCGGGATATTCGCCCGCCATTTCCATTTGTTTTTCGGCTTCAAGCCCGATGACCGTCTGGTGCAGGGAGACATGGTTCAATACGCTGCCCAGGGTGTATTTGCAGTTGGGCGTTTCCATTGCCAGTTCAATGGCTTCCGAGATGGCTGTTCCCAAACTGCCTCGGTAAGTCGGATGGTCGGTCAGGATTTTGCGGCCTGCCTTGGTGGACATGCTGGGCGAAGCGACGACCTGTGCGCCCCATGTCTGCATCAGCGAACGGCGGTAGGGTTTTTGCTCGTAGCTAACTTTCACCATGTACACGGCCAGTTCGAGGTCGAACATTTTGGCGGCAAACGACAGCGCCGTTCCCCACTGTCCCGCACCGGTTTCGGTGGTGATGTTGGTCAGGCCTTCTTTCTTGCAGTAATAGGCCTGTGCCAGCGCCGAATTGAGCTTGTGCGACCCGACGGGGCTTACGCTTTCGTTTTTGAAATAGAGGTGCGCCGGCGTGTCCAGCGCTTTCTCCAGCCCGTAAGCGCGCACCAGCGGCGAAGGACGGTAGATGCGGTACTTGTCAAGCACTTCTTCGGGAATATCGATCCACGTATCCGTTTGATTCAATTCCTGACGCGCTACCTCTTCGGCAAAGATGGGGTACAAATCCTCCGGTTTCAAGGCCTGTTTGGTGCCGGGGTGAAGCAGCGGTAACGGCTTATTGGGCATCTCGGCTACAATGTTGTACCATTGGGAGGGTATTTCTGATTCTTTTAACAGATATTTTTTTGTTTTTGTCATGGACTTAAAAATTTAAAAATTTATGAATTTGTATTGATTGAATTTTCGCTGCCAAGTGATGCTAAATAAAATACATGGTAAGCGCCGTCCCTGCGGGGCTGCACGGTGCGGTCGGATTTCGCAGAAACGACATCTTAAATATATGTATATGTTTATTTCCCGTCACTGAATTTTATCGTTTAAAATTATCCTGTCGTCATTTTTCGATGCGGCAAAATTAAGCACTCTTTTTCAAAAAACAATTTTTCCGGGTACATTTTAAATGGTCACGTGCATAATTAATGGCGCACCGGCAATCGAATGGTTGCAAAACCGATCTGTTCGTAAGGGCTTTCTTTGCCATACTCATAGAGCAGTCCGATATGATTGTCGTCGAGTAGCAGCATGTCGGAATAAGCGGTCGGGCCGGAATAAACGGGAATGGCAACTTTCCAGCTTTTTCCGCTGTCATGGCTCATGCGTACTGTCATATTTTTTCTTTTATCGGTGGATGCCGGATTGGAAAAAAGCAGGGTTGCAGTGATTTTTCTTTTTTTCACAAGATGGATGATGCTGCCTTGGCAAACCGGTTCTATCAATTCGGGAGCATATCGCATTTCCGACCATGTTTCGCCGCCGTCTTTGCTTATGGCGTAAGCCCGCGTCGGGCTGGCATCGCGATTGTAATTGCGCATGTTCAGCATCAAATGGCCGTTTTTCAATTCTACCACGCTGCTCTCGTTTCCGCCCTTTTCCGCTACAACGCCACCCAAGCGCCATGTTTTACCCGAATCATCGGAACAGATAACATGCGAATGCCGTTCTTTTGCGCGTTTAACATCGTGATTGGCAGGAATAACGATTCTGTTTCGATATTTTCCTGTTTGCAGTTGAATGCCGTGGCACGGACCGGTGGCGTACCATGCCCATTCGGGCCGCTTCACAAAAGAGGTGATCTCTTCCGGCTGCGACCACGTGCGTCCTTCATCATCGGAATAAAGGCAAAAAACCCGCCGCGAATCTTCACCAAAACCCGCCGCCGTTTTCCCTTCCGGAAGATCACCGCGGTTCCACGTGGACAGCAACAGGATTCTGCCCGTCTGCCTGTCAACAACCGGCGCCGGATTGCCACAAACGTTTGCACCGTCGTTCCAGACCGTTATCGTTTCGCTCCAGGTGCGACCGCCATCTGTCGAACGTTTTAGCACCAAATCAATATCACCCGTATCCGAACAACTGTTTTTACGGGCTTCGGCAAAGGCAAGAATCGTTCCGTTCAGGCTTTTGACAATTGCCGGAATACGGTAACAGGCAAAACCATCCGTATCTCTCGAATAAATATTGGTGATGAATGAAACGGTTTGACCAAAACTGTTTGCAGCAGATAACCAACAGAATGAAAATATTGCTAAAAATAGCTTGTTTTTCATAATACGCTTTTATGATCTTGCATTTTAATTGCGCAACTACGGAACAAAATTACATGAAAAACTTGCGTTTTCCAAACGCGAGCAATGATTTTTTTTACAGAGGAAAAGTAGCATAAAATTAATTGTCGTATCTTTGCCGCAAGAACCATCATTGAACTTAAATGGACCTTGAACATCTTTGGAACAGCATTCGCAAAGGGGATGAAGCCGCTTTTGAACGTTTGTACGAGGCTTTTTATACCGCTTTATGTAGTTATGCCTTTCAGTTGCTGCACGACAGGTTTCTTGCGGAAGAAACCGTACAGGATACCTTTCTGAAAATATGGGAAAAGAGGGAGCAGTTGTTTTCAAAAAGCAATTCATTGAAAATTTATCTGTACCAGCTGGTACACAACCAATGCATGGATGAACTGAAAAAGCAAAAAACGCTGAAAGCCGGTACGGTCAAACTGTTACCTTCGGAAATGTGGATCACCCTGTCGGAAAAATATCACTTCGACGAATACCTGATCGAAAAGCTCGAAACGGAAGAGACTTTCGCTCTCATTGAAAAAATGGTAGCAAAACTGCCGGAGCAGTGCCGGAAAATTTTTCGGCAAAGCAGGATGGAAGAAAAAACCGACAAAGAAATTGCCGAAACGATGGGGCTTTCCGTCAATACCGTCAGGACGCAGATATACAGAGCGATACAAAGAATAAGGGCAGAAATATTCTGCCTGCTGATAAGCTGGATTTTGGTAAAATAAAAAAAAAAAACGATTTTTTTTGCCATGTTTGTAATCAAAAACATCAAAAAAATCGTTTTAATAAGTAGAAGATGTTAAATCATTCGATGAGTAAAGGAGAAATAAAATATTTGTTGGCCGGATTTTTTTCCGGAGAACTTCGGGAAGATGAGCTGAAACGCTTGCACGACAAGATAGAAAGCGATGCAGTTTTTCGCGAGGAATTTAACCGTTGGCGTTCGGCATGGATCTTGGCTCATCACGAGGCCGGCAAAGAAAAATTTGCGAAACATCCGTCATGGCGACAGCTCCGGAAGCGGGCAGCTTTTAACGCCGGCCATTCCATCGCTTTTTTGCGTTATCTGACGCCCATGCGTTACGCAGCCTCCCTGTTGCTCTGCCTTGCCACGGGAGCGATCACGGCAACGGCTTTGCTTTACCGGAGCGCCGACGCTGCCACAACGGTATCTCCTGCCAGCACTGTCGTCAAAGCGCCGTTGGGAGCCAAAAGCAACATCATCCTGCCCGACGGCTCCGTTGTATGGCTGAACGCAGGCTCTACCATTGAATATACAGGCAGCTTCGGCATCGAAAAACGGGAACTGTTCCTTTCGGGAGAAGCTTTCTTTGAAGTCAAAAGCGATTCGCTGAAACCTTTTAACGTCTATGCCTCCGGAATGACCGTAAGAGCGCTGGGAACGCGATTCAACGTAAAAGCCTATCCGGAAGACCATATCTCGGAAGCAACGCTGGAAGAAGGAAAAGTGGATGTGTTGATCCTGTCATCGACAGGCAAACTCACACAGTCGGTTTCCCTGAAACCCAAAGAACAACTGCTGATCCGGAGAGCGCAGGAGGAGACACAGCCGGTGCAGACAGACCTGACGCCTGCCTCAAAATCAAACGAAAAAATAGCTGTCATCAAGGAAATTATCCTCATTCCCGACGTGCAAACGGAACTGTCCACCTCGTGGAAAGATAAAAAGTGGATCATCAGTGATGAACCGCTGGAGACGCTCGCCATAGACCTCGAACGGCGATACAACCTGAACATCCGGTTCGAATCGGAAGAACTGAAAACCTACAAATTTACGGGAACAATAGAAAAGGAAACCGTAGAACAGGTTTTAACGGCATTGTCCCTTACCGCACCGCTTCAGTATGCATTTGATAAAAATAATGTGGCGTTGAGTTTGAACAAAAAAGACAAAGCCAAATTTAATAAAGTACTAAAAAATAAGAGATAAAATGAGTAGTAAAATTAAAACAAAAATAACAAAAATAACATTGATCATGAGGTTGACTGTATTGATTTCTTCGCTTTCATTAAGCATGTTTGCCGCCACAAGCTATTCCCAAACGGCAAAATTTAATCTTCAGGTAGAAACTGTTACCATCAAATCCGCGTTGAAAATGATTGAAAAACAAAGTGAGTTTCGCTTTTTTTACAACAGCGATCTGGCGGATCTCGACAAAAAGGTAACGCTTTCCATTCGCAACAAGAACATCGACGAGGTGTTAACATCCCTTTTCGCAGGTACGTCGGTGGGCTACAGGGTGTTGGAAAATCACTTTGTAGTACTGTCGTCTGTTGAGATGTTGCAGAAAAATACCGTTTCCGGCATTGTCACCGATGCCAACGGCGATCCGCTGCCAGGCGTGACCATTCAAATAAAAGGTACGATGACAGGGGTAGCGATGTTACATGTTTCACAGTATGACGTAACGTTTTAACTATTAACTATATATAACTTTTTGATCATTTTAAAAAAAAATCTCGACGACAAAGATAACT
>JAISWE010000115.1 GCA_031271175.1 Bacteroidales bacterium
GCTGGAAAGTCAGAGTACCCATCCTGTTGCGACAGCAATCCATCATTTTGTCGGCGATGTAAATAGCAGGATTAAACTGGAAAACGTCGAAGAACTTGCGGGTTACGGACTTCGGGCGACCGTAAACGGCAAAGAACTGCTGGTTGGCAATTTCAGAATGATGGACAAATTCGGAATTATTTATGATGCCGATACGAACAATATTGTTTATACGATTGTCGCTGTTGCTTATGACCGCAAATTTGCAGGTTATCTTACTATTGCCGATAGCATTAAGCAGGACGCCAAAACGACTGTCGACCGCCTGAAGCAACTCGGCGTAAAACCCACGATGTTGAGCGGCGACAAATCAGCCGTTGTACAGTTCGTTGCCGGGCAATTGGGTATTCAAAATGCTTTTGGCGACCTGTTGCCCGAAGATAAAGCAGATAAGGTAAAAGCAATCAAGGCAAAAAATGAAACCGTCGCTTTCGTGGGCGATGGCGTAAACGACGCGCCGGTAGTGGCTTTGAGCGACGTCGGCATAGCAATGGGCGGGCTGGGCAGCGACGCCACCATTGAAACTGCCGACGTGGTTATACAGGACGATATGCCGAGCAAAATCCCGGTAGCAATCGCTATCGGAAAACAAACAAAAAAGATTGTCTGGCAAAACATTACGCTTGCATTCTCGGTAAAAGCCGCAGTGTTGCTACTCGGTGCAGGCGGACTGGCAACAATGTGGGAAGCCGTTTTTGCCGACGTTGGCGTGGCATTGCTGGCGATTTTGAATGCGGTGAGGATACAGAAAAAAAGACAACAATGACAGCAACAGCAACATATCGCTTAGGGATAGTCTTCCGTCATTTTTACTCATTATCGTATCATAGCCGTATCTTTTGGCTGTTTCGATTTGAGTTTTCACGGCTTTGGCAAATCGTCCACAATTTTTTGCACAACTAATCTACGCCACAGAAAATCTAAGAAACCCGTGACTTTCATTGTTGTAGTAACTTTCAATCCTACAGGTGTTTCTTCAAACACATGTTCGTCATACATTTTAGCTAACGAGAATAAAGTTAAACCTTAACTCCGCAAAAGTTTAATCATATATAGATGCCATTTTTTATCCATTTGTGCCACAACGACGTAGGATAAATACCATTGCGTAATTTGCGTGATTTTGTCCGTTAACCCAAATTGGGTTATAATGACGCCCCTCCCCTATCCCCTATTCTGAGGCAGGGCAACCACAAAGGGTTACACCCTACCAAGGCAACCACAAAGGGTTACACCCTACCATGGCAACCACACAGGATTGCACCTACCAAGGGCAATCACACAGGATTGCCCCTACTAATTACATTGTTCCGTTGTGCGTGTGGCTTTGACGGTGTAGCGTTTTCACTGACTACGCGAGCATAAAGCCACTTCCGGTGATTTTAAATAGCTGTACTTAGGTTGCCAAACGGATAAAAGGAAAAAAGGTGTTTCGGATATTTTGGAATGGAGCGGTAAATTTGTATTTTTGAGCGTTCATTCCGTTCTGCCTCCGTCGCAAAAAACATTCGAAGAAGCGCGCGGAATGGTGGTTTCAGCCTTCGGGAACGAGATGGAACGCCGTTGGATGGATGAACTGCGCCGGAAATATCCGGTCACAGTGAATAAGAGCAATTGGTTGATTTTAAAAGACAAATATGCAAAATAAAGTTTTCGGAAACATGTTGTGTGCCGCAGCAACGGTAGCCTGTTTTCTTTCTTCGTGCAGACCGGAGTTTAACAGCGCCGTTTTGGCGCGCGTTCATAACAAATATTTGTATCTCGACAACATAAAATATATATTCCATAACTGTACGTCCAGGGAAGACAGCATGACGCAACAGAAAATGTATGTTGAGAAATGGATAGAGACGCAGTTATTGCTCAACAAAGCCGAACTGAACCTCCCGAAAGAGCAGCTGAATATTAGCAAAGAGATGGAAAGTTACCGCGCATCGCTGTTGATATACAAGTATGAAAACTACCTGATACACGAAAAGATGGATACGGTAGCATCCGAAAAAGAATTGCAGGATTATTACGCCCGAAACGGCGAGAACTTTCTTTTGGACGAATATGCCGTAAAGCTGCTGTGCGTACAACTTCCGGCAGACGCCCCCGACCAGAACAAAGTGAGAAAATGGTACGCTTCCGATAATGAAAGCGACTTTCAGGATTTAATTGATTACAGTTCCATCCACGCGGTGACGTTGGAAAATTTCAACGACAACTGGGTGCGGTGGTCGGACGTGCTTCAGCGCTTTCAGGCAGGCGATGACCTGACCAGACGGATGATTTCCTCCGGCAGGATAGAATGGCAGCAAGACCGTCAAACGATACTTCTGATGAATATCAAGGAGAAAAAGGCGCCGGGCGAGCCGGCGCCCCTGTCGCTGGTAAAAGAAAAAATAACGGAAATTATCCTGAACAAAAGGAAAGTCGAATTTATCCGCCAACTGGAAACAAAAATCTATAACGATGCCAGCGCCAAGAAACAATTTGAAATTTATTAAATTATGACATTCATGATCAAGAAACATTTATTTTGTCCCGCACTTCTGTGTCTTTTCGTCCTGTTGTGCTGTTCCGGCCACCACCTCCGCGCCCAGTCATTCATCGTAGATCGGATCATTGCCATTGTGGGCAACAAACCCGTCAAACAGTCGGACGTGGAAGCCATGTACCTGAATTACAGGATGCAGGGAATGCCGATGAGCGGCGACATGAAATGCAACATTTTCGAAGAGTTGCTGACCCAAAAACTGCTGGCCAACCAGGCCGAAGTGGACAGTTTGGAAGTAGATCCGGGCAGGGTGGAAACCTCGCTCAACCGCCGCTGGGAAGTGATGGTGGGACAGGCCGGAACCGAAAAGGAACTGGAGAAATACTTCAATAAAAGTATTTACGACATCAAGGACGACCTTCGCAAAAGCCTGTACGAACAGGAATTATCCCTTAACATGCAGGCGGAAATCCTGAAAGACCTCAAAGTGACTCCCTCCGAGGTGAAAAACCATTTTTACCGGTTGCCCAAGGACAGTATCCCACTGATCAACGGACAGGCCGAAATAGCGCAGATTGTCATATATCCGCCATACAGCGACGAGATAATCAGCGAATTGAGGCAAAAACTGCTTGCGCTGCGCAAAAGGGTTATCAACGGGGAAAACTTCCGCACACTGGCAGTCCTGTACTCCGAAGAACCCGGCTCATCGCGCACCGGCGGCGAGATCGGTTTCAGAAGCAAAGGAGAACTGGACCCCGAATACGTGAAAGCGGCATGGATGCTGAAAAACAGAGGCGATGTATCGCGCATTGTCGAATCGAAATTCGGATACCACATTATCCAGTTGATTGAAAAACGCGGAGATCAGGTCAATACACGGCACATCCTCATGACGCCCAAACCCAATCCCGAAGCGGTGGAAAAAGCAACACAACAATTGGACAGCATTGCGCAAGCCATCAAAGACGAAAAAATAGACTGGAACGCCGCCGCCTTTTATTACTCACAGGATGAAAACACACGCTTCAACGGCGGTTTGATGATCAATCCCTCCGACAACAGCACACTGTTCGAACTGAACCAACTGGGAAAGACCGACTATGAAGTCATCAAAAATATGAAAGTAGGAGAAATATCCGCTCCCTTCGAATCGGTGGACGAGAAGAACAAACCGATCTTCAAGATCGTAAAAATCAAATCACTGTCCGATCCTCACCGCGCCAACCTGAAAGACGACTATGCCTTCCTGCAACAAATGACACACAATGCAAAAACCATGTCCGTCATCAACAAGTGGGTGAACGAAAAAATCGCCAACAGCTATATATACATCGACGACCAGTTCAGGCGTTGCGGATTGAGCAATAAAAACTGGCTGAAATGAGCGTTTCGGGTCTCCGAGATATTAGTGGACAGTTACTGGTCATATTGCTGACTGCCATACCGCTGCATGTTCATGCACAAGATCATGTCCAGCTAAAAAAAATCGAAATTACCAATTACGGCAGCATGGAATTTAGCCAGCGCATCGCTCCCGATGCCCAGCGGCTTATCGGCGATGTCGGCTTTCTGCACGAGGGCATCATCATGACCTGCGACAGCGCTTATTTTTACAACAATACCAACACACTGGACGCTTTCGGACACGTCCACATCGTCCATCCGGACAGCAGCACCGTCGATGGCGATTTTGCCAAATATCAAGGCGACAGTAAATTTGCAGAAATATGGGACCATGTACTCTTGCAGGATTCCGACGCCATCATGAAAACGCCGCACCTGTACTACGACATGACTACCAACATCGCCTATTACAGCGACAGCGCCCACATCTTCAATAAAGGCAATGAAATGTTCAGCAAAACAGGCTATTATCATCGAAACATCAATACCTTCTATTTCAAAAAAGACGTGGTACTCCATACGCCCGACTATATCATCGTGACGGATACCCTCCACTACAACGTGCAGACCAAAATAGCCGATTTTGTCGGCCCTACCCATGTCCTGAACAAGGAAGACACCATCTACTGCGAACTCGGATGGTACAATACCAACGATACGGTGGCGCTTTTCAGAAAAAATGCATGGATCAAAAGCGGCAGCGCCACAGTGAACAGCGATACGCTCTATTATGAACGGGCCTCCGGCAACGGACGCGCTTTCGGCAACATCCAAATCGTGGATACCGCCAACAATATTATTATGAAAGGGCAAAAAGGCGAATTTAACAACATTTCGGAAAACGCATGGATAACCCGTCGGGCAGAGATGATCATGGCAGGCAAGGAAGATTCGCTCTTTCTCCATTCCGACACCCTGCGTTCCGTCAAGGATACTTCCGGTTTCAAGATAATGAAAGCCTACCGGAAAGTAAAATTTTTCAGCCTCGACATGCAGGGCATGTGCGATTCGCTGGCCATGTCGCTTCGGGATTCCGTCATCCGCATGTACCTGTCGCCGGTGCTCTGGGCGCAAGACCACCAAATGACCGCCGATTACATCGAAATAGAAACCGAACGGCAACGCCCCAAACAAATGAACCTGTTGGGAAAAGGCTTCATCGCCTCAGAGGAGGATTCCATCGGATTCAATCAAATCCGCGGGAAAAAAATCACAGGCCTGTTCCGCAACGGCAACGAATTGTACAGAATCAACGTTTTTGACGACGGCGAAAGCGTCTATTACATCAAAGACGGCGATTTCGTCACCGGCGTCAACAAAATGTCCAGCACCAATATCGTGATTCTGGTTGAAGACAAAAAGGCAACGGACATCAATCACTATATCAACATCGAAGGCGCGATGATTCCGGTAATCGAATTTAGCAGCGACGAACTGACGCTCACCGGATTCAACTGGTGGGAAAAACACCAGCCGCTCAACAAATCCGACATTTTTCACTGGGGCGAGCGAAATGTCTTCTCAGGGAACGATTCGACCCTCTCCGCTTCGGATGCCTTCAACCAGACGCCGGACTCGCTGAGGCAACATATCCTGACGCTGTTGGAAGGCAAACAGGCGCGCATCGGCGTCGCCTTAACGGACTCCAGAAACAGGGATACGCTTACCATCAACGGCAACACGTTCTTTCCAACGGCAAGCGTATTCAAATACCATGTCGCCCTGGCTATTTTGCGACTGGTGGATTTCGGAACCCTGCGCCTCAACCAGAAAATCCGCGTCGCCAAAGAAGACCTGCACCCCAATACCCACAGCCCGATGAGGGACGACCACCCTAAAGGCGATATAGACCTTACACTGTCGGAATTGATGTCCTACATGGTCTCGCAAAGCGACAACAACGCCTGCGATGTCCTGCTCAAACTGTTGAAAGGCCCGCACCGCGCAGAACAGATCGTGAAAAGCATGGGACTTTCCGACATTTCCATAACAGCCTATGAACACGAAATGGCCACCGACAGCACCAAAACGGATCACAACAGAACAACGCCCTTTTCGGCCTTGCAGGCGCTGGAAATACAACGCCGGCAAGATGTACTTTCCGCCGGTAGCCGCAATTTCCTCTGGAAACTGATGACCGAAACCACTACCGGACAGGACAAGATAAAAGGGAAACTGCCCAAATCCGTCGTCGCCGGACATAAGACAGGCAGCGCTCCCCGCAATACCGCCGGCATCAAACTTGCCGACAACGACATCGGCATCGTTGAATTACCGGAAAAGCAATATTTCATCATTGCCGTTTTTATTGCCGACTCGCAGGAAGACGACAAAACCAACGCCGCCCTGATTGCAGACATAACGCAACTGGCCTGGAACTTTTACAGGGAGTTCAAACGTTAGCGCGAAGATGCTTTTATTTTCTCAAACCCCTACAACAGTAATTGTTTTACCGTTTACTTTTTCCTTTTTCATAAATATTTTAGCGTTCCATCTTAGCTTGTCACGACGGTCGAAAACGACAAGCCATCCTTCGTTGCAGCCGTAAGTATCGATGTAGCGGGCTGTCTGTTCAAGCCCTTTTTCGATATATTTTTCTCCGTAACGGATTTTTAGTTCTATCGGATATTTTTGTTCTTCGTAAACCAGGCAAAGGTCGAGCCGTCCCGAACCTGCCGCCATATCGCGAACAATCTGCCCGCCGCCGTTGATAACACGTTGCAGAAACGCCATCATTATCAGATGCGGAGCCGCTTCCTTATAGTCAAAACGTTCTTCCCATATCTGACTGTTTTCGCGCCAGAATTGCTGAAAGTCACGCATCAGGAAATCCATGTCTATACGTCCGTCTTTCAGGTAACGGGGAATCTGGTAAGGATATTCGGGGTTTAACAACTTTCTTTGCGTATCGGAAGATAATTTGCGGATAATCACTTCGGCATAAATCGGATTGCCCGGTATGATCAGTGAACGATCATCCATACGAATCAAGCCCAGGTCTTTCGTATATAGAAAATCATCCGATTGCGTGTTGATAACCTCGTCGCCGAGAATCATCGGCTCTATTATCGCGCGAACACGCTCCTCGTTCAACCGTTCAAGCAAACTGTCGATATGCGTAGGACGGTTGAGGATAATGTTTTGTATGGCTTGGCTTACTAATTCCGCCGTTACCGGTTTTGTGCAGTCCGATTGCAATATTTTCATCGTCACTTCGCGCGCAATAGCGTTAACTAACCATGGCTGTCCCTGCGTCTGTTCCCAGATTAACTCCACTGCATCGTCTTCGAAGGTTTGTCCTGTTTCATCGGTATGCTGATGGTAAAGTTGGACAATCTCTGCTTTGGTGAAATTTTGTATGGTCAAAGCCTCCGTAATAATGTTAAACGGACTTGCGCTACCCAATGAAGCGCTGTCGGGACGAATCCTTGCCTTATAGTCGCGAATATTGCGCATACCGACCAGCGCTATGGAATGAACAAAAGCCTGTTCCGGACGACTGTTGTAACCATCGCGCAATTGCCGCAGAAAAGCAATCAGTGTTCCTTCGCTCAAACAGTCCACTTCGTCGAATAGCATCACCAGCGGTTTGTCCAGCGACTTGCAAAATTGTGTAAGCGACGTT
>JAISWE010000125.1 GCA_031271175.1 Bacteroidales bacterium
AATTACCCAACAAAAACCTGCGTTTCAGCAAAAGTTGGCAAAGCGTGCTGGGTTACGACCTGAAACCGGCTGCCAACCTGCGCCTGAAAATAGAAGCCTATTACCAGCATCTGTTCGACATACCGGTGATACCCGACACGCCGGAAGAATCGATCCTCAACTTCGGCGACGGTTATTATAACACATGGGAAGCCGTCTTTACCAATCGGGGCAAGGGCAAAAATTACGGCGTCGAACTGACTGTAGAGAAATTCTTTACCCGCAACTATTATTTCCTGATTACCGCTTCACTCTACGATTCGAAATATACCGGTTACGACGGCGTGGAACGTCATACGAAGTTTGCCGGCAATTATTCCGTGACGGCGCTTGGCGGTTACGAATGGCGAGTGGGCAAATCCAACCTGCTGTCGTTAAACCTGAAAGCGATAAGCATGGGCAACAAGCGTATCCTGCCCATTTCCGTCCTGCACACCGGCGCCGAACCTGAATATGATTACAGCGTGGCGTACAGGGACAAACTGCCGGCCTATTTCCGCTGCGACTTGAACATCAACATGAAACACAATTATAAAAAGTGGGCAGTAGAGTGGTTTTTTGAAATCAACAACCTCACCGGACGAAAAAACATCTGGATGCAGGTGTACAACGACGCTCACAAGGAATACGATTATACTTACCAGTATGGATTTACGCCGATGGGCGGAGCTAAAGTGTATTTTTAACAAAAATATTTTCAGTTGATGAACAACAGAAACAAAATTGACACAAAAGTAAAACCATCAACCTTATGGATTGTGGTAATGATAAATATGCCGCATTGATTTTGATTTCTTACAAATGGAAAAGCGAAATCGAAAATCTACAGGAATCGAATGAAACTTCAATTAAATAAGCAGTATCTTTGTGGCTGAAAATAATTCATACGAAGATGAAGAAAAGTATTGAAAACAAGGGGATAACGGCAATCTGCGCAGGCGCAACTCTTTCGGTGCGACAAATCAACGGTTTCGCGACATATCAGGAATGTATTCGAGGAAGGAGAACTTGCCGGAAAGCCATGTAATTGATTTTTTGTTACCTTTACGATGAAAAAAATAGAAGTACATCAATTGCTTGCTAATTTGAACAAGATTCATACAACAAAATTAGGCAAAGAACGAATAAGGAAAAATCTTTGTTTGGAAAGGGAGGATGTTGTTGATTGGTGCATACAAAAAATGCAGGATGCCAATAGTGCTATTTCCCCAAAAGGGAAAAATTGGTATATCAATGGAGATAACTGCGAAATAACGGTAAATGCTTATAGTTATACAATCATTACGGCACATAAAAGAAATAATTAGAGACAGATGGAAAAGTTTGAAGAGTTTGAAAAGTTGCCGACGGGCTGTAGCCGACAACCGCCTCCTGCCTTGGGGGAAACGGAATACATGGCAGACTGCGTGGTCATCGGCGGGGGTTTTAGCGGCATCGCCTTTGCGCATTTCCTGTACAAAGCAGGAAAAAAGGTGGTAGTGCTTGAAAAAGATGACCGCGCCGGCGGGCAGGTGTACACCCGTACTACCGACGACGGATGCTGGTTCGAGACAGGCGCCCACACCTGCTATCATACTTATGTTTCGGTGCTTGAAATGATCCGTGATGCCGGCATGACCAGTGAAATTTTGCAGTTAAAAAAATATCCCTACAAAATCTTCAAGAACGGTAAACTGGAAAAGATCGGGAAAGGTTTTTCCGTGCCGTCGCTGATCCTGCACGGTCTTAGTATTTTCTTTACTTCCAAGACGGGGAAAACCGTAAAGGAATATTTTGAAAAGATAACGGGTGTCCGTAATTACCGGCAGTTTTTTTCCAAAGCATTCAGAGCCGTAATTTCCCAATACGCCGACGACTATCCCGCCGAACTGTTTCTTAAGCGCCGGAATACCCGCTGCAAGGAATATCCCCGCAAGTTCGGTCTTTTGCAAGGCCTTTCATCCCTCATCGCCCGCATCATCGAAAAAGACGGTTTTCCGGTGCGCCTTTCCCAAACCGTTACCGCTATTTCCGGACGCGACGGCGACTACAAAGTATGCTGCGCTTCGGGCGAGCTGTGGTATGCACCCGCCGTAGCCATAGCGACATCCCCGTCGGAGGCAGCTGCCCTGCTGCAATATTCCGAGCCGGAATTAGCCGCCCTGCTTGCCGACATACCCATATCCCATTCGGAATCGCTAAGTGTCGTTGTCCCTGCCGACCGCCTGTCCGTTGAACGGATGGCAGGCATTATTCCGTTGAACGACGATTATTTTTCGGCAGTATCCCGCGATTTGATCGACGACCCTCAATGGCGGTGCTTCACTTTCCATTTTAAGAAAGGTACTAAAACCGATCCGGAAAAACTGCAAACTGCCTGCCTTGCGCTTCGTATCCAACCGTCGGACATCAGGAAATGGACGGTAACCACACATGTGCTGCCTTCGTTGCGCCTGCGGCACATCGACATGAGCAGGCAAACGGACGCCAAACGGAGGAATAACGGGATTTCTCTGACAGGAAACTATTTCAAAGGCCTGTCGTTGGAAGATTGTGCCGGACGGGCACGGGAGGAGTCGGAACGGCTGATCGAAAAATTCTTCCCCTGTTTGTAATTTTCGTTTTGAAATGATAAAAACTATATTTAGTTTTGTGCGGTAAAAGTTGCATCATGTTTAAGTATGCGTTTGTTGTGACAGCGATAGCGCTGGCGATTCGGGCGCTGGTGTCGTGTACGTGCAGCCGCACGCCGCCGGGTGAATTTGTCGTGCCCGACTCTGTTTATAGGGTAACCATGAAAACACATGAAGAAATGCTGAAAGACGTGGCGGATAATCTTTCGTCTCCCATTGAAACGGCATCGCTCTTCAAAAGCCTGGATGTGCCCTTTTCGCAGAAATACATCGCCTCCACCAAGCATTTGTCGGACTACAACACCAGTTATGCGAAGGCTTTTAATCTGGGCGTTTTCGGTACCGACCTGGGCTACATCAACATGTACGGCAAGACGTCATTAGTATCCGTCTATATCATTGCCATGAAAAACCTTGCCGACGGGCTTAACATAGGACAATTCTTCAACTATGCCACGCTGAAACGGCTTTCGGACAACGACCGCAACATCGATTCGCTGATTTATATCTCACAGCAGAGTTTTAACAGGATGGATCGTTACCTTCGCCGGAGCGGACGCGGCAACCTGAGCGCCATCATGATCAGTGGCGTATTTGTGGAAGCGCTTTATCTGTCATGCCGCTTTTACAGGGAAACATCCAATCAGAGACTGGGAGAAAGCATCGCCGAGCAGAAATACCTGCTGGCGGAAACAGTCAAAATGCTCAGTCTGTACCAAAGCCAGAAAGAAATAGCCGACCTGATAGCCGAATTATCGACGATTGAAGCGGCTTTTGCTCCCATCGAAGTCGGTTCGGAAGAGGGAAGCCTGGAACGGATAGAAGAAAACGGCGCCATGCGAGTGGTACAAAACGAAAAAACCGTTGTCCGCTACACGACCGAACAATTAGACAACATCGTGTCCGAAATTGAAAATATACGAAACAGATTAATAAAATAGGATTTTGATAAATAGGGTATTAAAAATATGAAAAAAGTGAATAAAGTATTTTACGTGGTTTTTCTGTCGATAGTTTGCTTTTCCGTTGAGGCGCAAACGGAAGCGCAGCGCATCGACTTGTGTGTAAAGACAGCCGGCGACGTTGAGTTCCTGTATGATTACCCGACGCAACTTTCCGGAGCGGGAGCAGGCGAAAAAGCGCCCGTATTCAGAAAGGCGATAGCCCTGCGGAAAGGCAACCGCTACCGGTTTACCATCTGCACCGATGAAGAATCTGCCGGCGAAGGCGTATTGCAAGTGTACGACGAAAACAAACTCATCGGCAGTTCCTTCAATACGGAGACAGGAGCGGAATACCAAAGTTTCGACTTCGATTGCCGGAAAACCTCCATCTACATCATGTTCATCTCTTTTAAAGAAGGCAAGGAAGGATCGGCGGTAGGCATCCTGTCGCACGTGAAAACACTGTAGGGCAAATCATTGCTAAAAACACACTTATCTTTTTCCTTTGAAGAAAAGGCTTAACAGTTGCGCACATTCGGATTCGAGGATGCCTCCCGTTGCAACGGTGGAGGGGTGCAAAACGGGTGTTCCGGCGCGAGTAAAACCACGTTTGGGGTCGGAAGCGCCATAAACCAGCCGTCCTGTTTGAGACCAGTAAAGCGCTCCGGCGCACATCAGGCAAGGTTCCAGCGTTACGTAAAGCGTACATTCCCTGAGGTACTTGCCGCCCAGGAAGGTCGCCGCCGCCGTGATAGCCTGCATTTCGGCATGAGCCGTTGCATCCGTCAGCGTTTCGGTGAGGTTGTGCGCCCGTGCAATGATGCGTTCGTTGGCCACAACGACGACGCCCACAGGCGCCTCGTCCCTGTTGAAGGCTTTTTGCGCCTCTTTCAGGGCTTCCCGCATCCAGCGTTCGTCTGTTTCCATGCGGGAATTTATGAACAGTTGTCGGAGCAGGAACCGCAGTCGCCCGACGAACAGCACGCGCCGGCCACGCTGCCCCGCTCAAGCTCTTCGGCTGTGGCTTCGCGTATGTCCGTCACTGCGCCGGAAAAGTACAAATCGTCGCCTGCCAGCGGATGGTTGAAATCCATCATTACCGTATCCTTTTTTATTTCGGCAACGATACCGCTGAGTTGATTCCCCTTTGAGTCCACCATAGGGATGGCATTTCCTTCCACCAGCAAGTCATGGTCTATTTCCCCGTCAACGAGGAAGGCGGAAACAGGAAGTTCTATCAGCGCCTCTTCTGTGGCGGGGCCGTATGCTTCGTCGCATTTCAACAAAAAGGCAAATTCATCGCCTTTTTGCAGATGTCTGATGTTTTGCTCGAAAGCGGGCAGCAGAGCGCCGGTGCCGTAGAGGAATATCAGCGGCTGT
The DNA here is from genome assembly GCA_031271175.1 of Bacteroidales bacterium. GTDB lineage: Bacteria > Bacteroidota > Bacteroidia > Bacteroidales > UBA4181 > JAIRLS01. Next base: position 4,976 of record JAISWE010000125.1, read on the forward strand.
TGGGGATTTTTTACTTCAATGATTTCGCCTTCTTTTCCGTCGAGACGAAGTTCATAGCTCAGGGAGACTACTTTGTTGTCGGATATTTGCATTGTTGTGAGAATGATTTTGTGTTTTTAGTGATGCTGATCATCGGGAAAATCGCTTCGGCTACCTTGCCGACCGGCCGGTACATCCATGATTTTTCATTTACATCGGGAGGAAGAAAAGCATGATAGTGATTGAAGCGATTGACAAACATGATGATAACGCTTAGGATAAGCAGATTGATGAAAATGCCGAAGAGAGCGCCCAGCAGGCGGTTGAGCAGTCCGAGTGCAATGGCGTTGATAAAGAGGGTTATCAGTTTGCCGGATAAAACAATCAAGATAATAATGGAAACGAAAACGATGATGAACGATACCACGGAGCAGGCCAGTTGACCTACGTACCGGGAAAGGTAGGGTTCTACCGTTCCGGAAAGCATAAAACCGCCCCAAAGCCCCACCCCTGCGGCGATGATAGCGAAACTTTGCCTGACGAATCCTTTTCGGAAACCTTTGTATGCCCCCCATGCAAGGCATATCAGGATAAAACCGTCAATAAGATGATACATAAAGTTGCTTATGCGGAAATTGGTTTGTATTTGGGCACCAATGATTTCATCACTATCCAGCCGATCAGATAGGCAAAGGCGCAAACGCAGAAAATAATGAAATAACCTGCCGGTTTTCCATCGAACCCTAAGAAATGCATGGGGTCGCGCAGGTAAACGGCTCCCTGTTCCAGCAGTTCTTTTGTCATTTCAACTTCTTTCCCTTCGGCTAAGGTAGAACCGGAGGCGTATTTGAACAGATTGCCGGCCGACTTCTGCATGATCAGCGATCCGAACCCGCCTGCCATGCCGCCGATACCGGTGATGGAAGCGATGGCCGTTTTGGGAAACATGTCGCCGATCGTCGAAAAAATATTGGCCGACCATGACTGGTGAGCGGCGCATCCCAAAGATATCAGGATGACGGATATCCAAGCGGCGTTTCTGCCCAACGAATCGGTAAAGTAGAATCCGAGCGGCTGGGCAAACAGCACACAGAGCGGAAAGAAAGCGAAGATCAGCATCGCTCTCATGCGGGCGGCATAGGGATTGACGCCCGTCCTGTTGATAAAGAGGGTGGGCAGTTTACCGCCGTAGATGGACAATACCGTGGTGATGGCGTAGAGCGTGAAGATCAGCCATTGCCCGAGTCCTTCGGTCGTTTTTATCTGAAACTGGGAGTACAGGTACGACGGCGTCCAGAAAAGGAAAAACCACCATACGCCGTCGGTCATGAATTTGCCGAAGGCAAAAGCCCAGGTCTGCCGGAAAGAGAAACACCGGGCAAAGGGTATTTTCTTTTCTGCCTTTTCGTCAGCCGGTACAACTTCGGTCAGTTTGTCCTGTTCGATGTATTCCACTTCGGCGGCATTGACAAACCGGCTTTTTTGCGGTGTGTTGTACAGGAATACCCAGAATGCCATCCACAGGAAGCCCAATGCGCCGATGATTACGAACGCCCATTCCCATCCGTAGGCTTTCGCCAGGTTGGGGATGGTGAGCGGCGCAGCCAAAGCGCCCACCGAGGCTCCCGCATTGAATATCGACGTGGCAAAAGCGCGGTCTTTCTTGGGAAAATATTCGGCCGTCACTCTGATGGCGGCGGGGAAGTTGCCCGATTCACCCAGCGCCAGCACGCATCGTGCAGCCAGAAAACAGTACATGCTCACCGTGGCAATCATCACCGCCACATCACCCGCCGCGCCTGCCAATTCCGCCGCGCTGTGCAGGCCAACCCACGACTCGGTGACAAGACCGCAGAGCGCATGCATACATGCGCCGACCGACCACACGCCGATCGCCCACAAAAAACCTTTCTTCGTCCCCATCCAGTCGATAAAACGCCCTGCAAAAAGCATACAAATGGCGTAAAACAAAGAAAATACACCCGTAATATTCCCGTAAATTTCATCATTCCAATGAAATTCCGGTTTGATAAATTCGTCCCACGTTAACGACAGGACTTGCCGGTCGAGATAGTTCACGGTTGTTGCCACAAACAGCAACGCGCAAATAGCCCACCTGAAATTCGTCATTTTTCCGCTCATGTTCATATTGTTTTTGTACTATTAATAATAAATGATTATTTTCTTACTTTTTTCAAGATGTCAAGGACGTCCTTGATTTTCCGGGTGATGGCGTCCCACTGTCCGGCGGCAATCAAGTCCTTTGGGAACAGGTTCGACCCCATTCCCACGCAGGTTACTCCCGCATCGAACCATGCCTTCAGGTTCTCTTCCGTGGCTTCCACGCCGCCTGTCGGCATAATGCTTGTCCATGGACAAGGCCCTTTTACCGCCGCCACGAATGGCGGCCCTCCCACCGACGAACCGGGAAAAATCTTCACCACTTCCGCCCCCAGTTCTTCCGCCCGGGAAATATCGTTCAGCGAGCCGCATCCCGGTATCCATGCGATCTTGCGACGGTTGCACACCATGGCAATGTCCTCTTTCAGCACCGGCGATACGATAAAATTCGCGCCCAGCTGTATGTACAGCGACGCCGTGCCGCCATCCACCACCGAGCCGATGCCGAGAATCATTTCGGGAAACTCGCGTACCGCCCGTTTGACCGCGCCGGAGAATACCTCGTGCGCAAAATCACCACGGTTGGTAAACTCAAATACCCGTATTCCTCCGTCGTAACAGGCTTTCAATACTTGCCCGACGACCTCGGCATCCGGATGATAGAAAACCGGAACAATACCCGACTCCTTCATTTTTACTGCGACTTCAATGCGTGTGAACCTTGCCATATCTTATATAAATATTGATGGAATACCCGTTACAGAAACGAACATTCGCGGCTGCAAAAATAATTATTTTATTGAAACCTGAAAAGATTTTTTGTCTTCGATAAAATAATTGCATCAAAAAATAGGTAATTACAAATTTAGTTGTACCTTTGCAATCCGTTATTTTTTTAATGGAGATGCGTTATTATTTGTAATTTAAATAATTAAGTCAATAATATTCTAAGTGGATACTTTAAGCTACAAGACAGTTTCAGCCAATAAAGCCACTGTCAACAAGGAATGGGTGATTGTAGATGCCCAAAACGAGATCGTAGGGCGTCTATGCGCTCGAATAGCGCTCGTCCTCAGAGGCAAACACAAACCTTCCTACACGCCTCATGCGGACTGTGGCGATTATGTTATTGTAATCAATGCGGATAAGGTTCGTTTTACGGGAAAGAAGTCGTCGGAGAAGGAATATGTTCGCCACACCGGTTATCCCGGCGGGCAACGTGTTACTACTGCTGCCGTATTGTTGCAAAACAAGCCGGTGGCGATAGTAGAAAAAGCGGTGAAAGGCATGTTGCCTAAAAACCGGCTGGGCGCCGAGCTTTTCCGCAACCTTCACGTATATGCGGGCAGCGAACATCCTCATGCATCGCAGCAACCCCAAACCATCAACCTTAACATCATCAGATAATTCATGGAAATCATCAATGCGATCGGACGAAGAAAAGCAGCGGTAGCCCGCGTATATATCCGCGAAGGAAAAGGCGTTATCACCGTTAACGACAAGGAAATGAAAACGTATTTCCCGCTGGAGACGCTTCAATACATTGTGGAACAGCCCATCAACGTACTGGAACTCGGCGGCCGTTACGACATCAAAGCCAATTTGGCCGGCGGCGGCGTCAAAGGACAGGCTGAAGCGTTGCGGCTGGCCATCTCACGCGCCCTTGTAAAAATAGACGAAAGCAATAAACCCAAACTGAAAGCGGAAGGTTTCATGACACGCGACCCCCGCGAAGTGGAACGTAAAAAGCCCGGACGACCCAAAGCCCGCAAACGCTTCCAGTTCAGTAAACGTTAATCTGCCGGGAACATAACTGTCGGGGAAACGCGGTTTAGCATCCAAACGTCGAAGATCCGGATAAGGAAAAACCTGAAAATCCGGCTACTTTGGGGTTGCATCGGAACATGTAAAAAGGAATGTAAACATTTTTAAATAAATTTCAATGTCAAAAGTAAGCATAGAACAGTTGTTAGAAGCAGGCTGTCATTTCGGACACCTGAAAAGAAAGTGGAATCCGCACATGGCGCCCTATATTTTTATGGAACGCAACGGAATCCATATCATTGACCTTCAGAAAACGCAGGCCAAACTTGAAGAAGCGTCGCACGCACTGCGGCAAATCGCCAAATCAGGCAAAAAAGTGTTGTTTGTCGCCACCAAGAAACAGGCCAAAGACCTGGTGTCGGAAAAAGTACAAACGATAGGAATGCCTTATGTGACGGAACGCTGGCCGGGCGGGATGCTTACCAATTTCCCGACCATCCGCAAGGCAATAAAAAAAATGGCCACTATCGACAAAATGATTGCCGACGGCACATTTGGCAATATGGCCAAACGTGAAAAACTTCAAATCAGCCGACAACGCGCCAAACTGGAAAAAAACCTCGGCAGCATCGCCGACATGGGACGACTTCCGGCTGCGCTCTTTGTGGTGGACATCCTGAAAGAACATATCGCGGTAAGTGAAGCCCGACGCCTGAATATCCCCGTCTTCGGCATGGTAGATACCAACTCGGATCCAGAATTGCTCGATTTCCCCATTCCGGCCAATGACGATGCGGCCAATTCTATCGCCCTGGTGCTGGATGTCGTTATTGCAGCCATTCTGGAAGGAAACAGCGAACGCAAAATAGACGCCGCCGTTGAAGAAGAAACCGCACAACCGCGGAAACCCAAAAAATCATCCCGCGAAGCGCAGGGCGACGACCGAAACAACGCACAGGACAACCGGAGACCCGCTAAAAATAGCCGGAAACCCGCCCCCAAAAACCAGCTGACGGATGATCAACCTCAGACCGTATCGAATACCTAAAAATATAATACAAATACATGGCAATAAGTGCACAAGAAGTTGCAAAACTTAGAAAAATGACGGGAGCAGGCATGATGGACTGCAAAAAAGCCCTGGAAGAATCCAATGGCAATTACGAAGAAGCCATTGCCATCATCCGTAAAAAAGGACAGCTGGTAGCCAGCAAAAGAGCCGACCGGGAAACCACCGAAGGATGCGTAATAGCAAAAATATCGCCCGACGCATCCAAAGGCGTATTGCTGGTGCTGAGCTGCGAAACCGATTTCGTAGCCAAAGGAGCGGATTTCATCAAATTCGCCTGCGATATCACCGATGTTGCCCTGCAAAGCAACGCTACCGATCTGGAAACGGTAAAAAACCTGAAAGTGGACGGACTGACCGTAGCCGAAGGCGTGGACGGAAAAGTGGCCGTTATCGGCGAAAAAATTGCACTTTCGTATTTCGGAACACTGGAAGCGCAAGAAGTGATTCCATATATCCATCCGGGCAACAAACTGGCTTGTCTGGTCGGTTTCAACAAAAAACTCGCCGACAAGCAAACAGGCAAAGACGTCGCCATGCAAGTGGCCGCTATGAATCCTGTGGCGGTGGACAAGGACAGCGTACCGGAAGCAGTAGTGAAAAATGAACTGGATATTGCCATGGAACAAACCCGGAACGATCCTAAAAATACAGGAAAACCGGCCGACTTGTTGGAAAAAATCGCCAATGGCAGAGTAGAGAAATTTTACAGGGAGCAAACTTTGCTCAATCAGGAATTTATTAAAGACTCAAAACTGACGGTGCGCGATTACCTGAAAAGCGCCGATAAAGAGCTGGCAGTTACGAAATTCCTCCGTTTTTCTTTAGCACAATAAAGCCGCAAAGGTACCCAAAGGTGCAAGGCAGTAGTGGTTTTTTCAAAAAAAAACACTATCTTTCCTCTGTAAAAAAACTTTTTTTCATTGCTCGCGTTTGGAAAATCCGTGTTTTTCATGTAATTTTGTAGTGCCGATGTCAGATCAAAAAGAAAAATACAGGATTTGATTTGAAGCAGGCATCAAATTTTTAAATTCATAAAACAATGATCAAGATTTGCACCCTATTGGCGGCCGTCGTTTTGTGGAGTACTCCCGCCGGCACAAATGCAGGCGACGACTGGAAAAACAAAGTGAAAGGCAAATGGGAAATCGCCATCCCCGACGCTCCCGAAGGTTATCGGCAGTTTATTTGTGAAATCAAAGAAAACAAGGAGAAAATCATCGTAGCCGACATCAAAGGCGAAGAGATTAACATCAAAGAACAAAAATTTACCGAAAAGAACAGAACGCTCACAGCCAGTTTTTATGCAGGCGAATACGTGGACGTGACGATCTGGGAAGAAAAAGGCGTTGTGAAAGGCACTGTGGATACTTCCATGGGCAAATTGAACTGCCGGTTCAAAAAAGCAGCGGAAAAAAAGGAAAAATAGAAATTGACATAACCCAGAGCGTTTGGAAATATCGTTTTCAGACGCTCTTTTTCCTGTAATCGGCAAATCATGTATGATATCCGGGCTATATTGCAGAAATACTGGGGTTACGCATCATTCCGTCCCATGCAGGAGGAAATCATCCTCTCCGCATTGGACAACCGCGACACCCTTGCACTGATGCCCACCGGCGGCGGCAAGTCCATCACCTTCCAAGTGCCTGTAATGGCTATGGAAGGCATTGGCCTCGTGGTCACCCCGTTGATCGCCCTGATGAAAGACCAGGTAGAAAACCTGAAACGCCGCAACATCAAAGCCACTGCCATCTATTCCGGACTTACCTCCCGAGAAATAGATATTGAACTGGAGCACTGTATGTTCGGAGGCTATAAATTCCTCTACCTTTCGCCCGAACGACTGACAAACGAAATATTTCGGGAGAGTGTGAAACAAATGAAAGTAAACTTGCTGGTAGTGGATGAAGCGCACTGTATTTCGCAGTGGGGCTATGATTTTCGCCCGTCCTATCTTGAAATAGCCGGTCTGCGGGAACTGCTGCCCGAAGCGGCGGTACTTGCACTCACGGCAACAGCCACCCCGCCGGTAGTGGAAGACATTCAAACACAACTTCGCTTTCGTAAGAAAAATGTACTGAAAACCGGTTTCGAACGAAAAAACCTGATCTATCTCGTCCGGCAGGTGGAAGACAAGCGCCATTATCTGTTGAAAACGCTGCAATCCTTCCCCGGCAGCGGCATCATCTATACCCGCAACAGGGCAACAACGCGGGAAATAGCCCTTTTTCTGCAAAAAAACGGCATTGATGCCGACTTTTACCACGCCGGGCTGAGCGCCGAAATACGCTCCGAAAAACAGGACAGGTGGAAAGAAGGCCTTTGCCGGATTATCGTGTCCACCAATGCCTTCGGAATGGGTATCGACAAGCCCGACGTCCGTTTCGTCATCCATATCGACACGCCCGACACGCTGGAAGCCTATTTCCAGGAAGCCGGAAGAGCGGGACGCGACCTGCAAACCGCCTATGCCGTGCTGTTGTACGAACGCAACGACGAACTCAAACTCAACCAACGGGTGCGCGTCAATTTCCCCGAACCGGAGATGATCCGGCGCATCTATCAGGCGCTGGGCAACTTCCTGAAAGTGCCTGTCGGAGGAGGTCTTGATGTGCCGCTCGATTTTTCGCTGGAACGCTTTGTCCTGACCTACAGATTTGAAGCGCTGACCGCCTATCACGCACTGAAACTGCTTGAACGGGACGGCTATATACAGTTCGACGAAGATCCGAGAGCAATGGCCAAAGTGTTTTTCCGCGTACAGCGCGACGACCTGTACGAATTTCAGGTATCCGACAAAACCTTCGACCAGTTTATCAAAATACTGCTGCGATCCTACACCGGCTTTTTTTCCGGATATGTCGGCATCGACGAGGAAACGATTGCCCGACGCGCCAAAGTAAGCGTGGAGGTAATTTACGAATACCTCAAAAAACTTGACAAAATGAAAATCATCGATTACATCCCCCGCAGGAAACAGGCCGTCGTTACTTTCACCCGCCGGCGCATCGATGAAAAATACCTCTCCATTTCGGCCGCTAATTACAAACAGCGCAAAGCCATCATGGAGAAGAACATCGCAGCCGTAAAACGCTACGCCGGCGAAACGGAACGCTGCCGCAGCGCCATGCTGCTGGAATATTTCGGTGAAAAAGACGCCCCTCCATGCGGAAAATGCGATTGCTGCATCCGCCGAAAAGAACGCATCATCACCGACGACGAATGGAACCTCGTGGCGGAAACCTTGCGTAACGGACACCCTGCCGACGTGGACAGCCTCCGTAAAAAGTTAAACATAAAAGAACACAAAATCATCGAAATCATTCGCCAAATGAGAGACCAAGGAAAAATAGCTTAAATTTTCATAAAAAAATCATTTTTTCAATAACATTTACTACTTTTGATGCCTGATAATTTATTCACCTTAAAACATAGGCTTATGTCAAATATTTCAAAATTCAACGCATCACAGTTGAAAGATATCGCATTATCACTCCGAAACAAGGTA
>JAISWE010000150.1 GCA_031271175.1 Bacteroidales bacterium
AAGCGCATAAAGACCTGAAAGCGGATTTTGTGCGGGAATTGAACGTGGAAGGCCGCGTGAACCAGTTGTCGCGGTATATCTTCGGTGAAGAAAAACCGCCGCGCTTCCATAAAAAGGAACCGCAAGTTGTCGAATCAGCATAAAATTGACAATTTTCCATTTTCCTTTTCATTACTCGTATATTTCCGGCAGGTCGATCAACGTTCTATCGAACATTTGCTGCCCGCCTTTTTCGTTGGGGTGATGGTAAATCTCGCCCCAGCCGTTGGTGTAATTTTCCCAGTACATCGTGCTTTGATCGACTTGCTGCCCGTCGCCGTTGAGGGAAGTGGCAAAGTCGAAACGGCAGCCCTTGATGTCGTACTTTTGGCGTACCTGATGGATGACCTGATTAACGGCGATCTGCGTGCCGCTTTCGTTGCACGGGATATTGTTCAGGATCGGGATGGCGCCCTGCGATTGGATGTATTCCACCAATGCGCTTAGTTTGGTTTCGGTATTGCCGCCGTTGGTGCCGATGGTCACCATCACGTATTCGGCTTTGACAAAAGGCAATTCGTTTTTGATACGGTCGGTCAGGTCGTCGATATTGCCGCCGCCGCGTCCGCTGGACACTGCTCTGCGGTTCACGTGATTCATTATCCGTTGCGTCCACGATTGCGGATAGTTTGCCGTCGGGAAATAGCCTTCCGGTTCAGAAATGGAATCGCCGTAAATCATGAGCCAGAAATCGCTCTCCTGCGCCAATACGGATATTTGCCTGACCAGCATGTATGCTCCGTTTTCCATGCCGAAGCAGTAGTAGTCATGCTGTCCGCCTACGTAAAAACCGGGCTGAACCGCGCCCTGTCCGACGCCGCCTGTGCCGTCGTGGATGGCCGAAAGTTCGTCCGACTGTCCGGTCGTTAAATCCGTAATGCGGATTTTGTGCTGTTGGTAACTGCGGTATATTTCGACGGCGTATTCGTGTTCCGGCGTCAGGAAATCAACGGTTTTGGCCGGGGTAGCGGGACGGGTGGCAACGGATATTTGCTTGCCGGGCATATCCACGTAGGCTTTAAAGTCGCCGTCATTATTGGTGCGGAACACAGCTTTTGCATCGGCGGAAAACCGTACGCGGTAGCGTACCAGCCGTTGGCCGAGCGCATAGAATTTATCCAGCCGGACAAGCGAACCGTTGGCCGTGATGTTTAATCCCTGCGCCACATACTGTCCGGCGCCGCCAACGGACAATTCCGGGTACGGCGCCATATCGGTCAGCGTTTTATGATACAGAACGGTGGTCGGCGGAACCGGACCGCTTCCGGAAACCGTCACCTTGATCCGTTTTTTGATGTCACCTGAAGGAGTAGCGACCACGATATGGCTCACTCCGGCGTCATGCCCGCTGATCAGGCCTTCGGCGTTCACCGAAGCAATCAATTCGTTTTCGGACGACCACACAAATGTGGCATCGGCATTGGGCGGAACAGGCAAGGCCGTCACTGCGGCCGTTCCTCCGGCGCTCAGCGACACCTCGTTGACGCTGACGCTGATGCCTGCTACAGGAACGGATTTTTTACCGACGGTCACCGATATTTTGACTTTGACGCTGCCGTCGCTATTGCCGACATACACGCCGGTCGTTCCTTCGGCCACGGCAGAGACCAGCCCGTTGCCGGTCGTCGTTGCCACCGTTTCATCGTCTGACATCCAGACAAAATCAGCGCCTGCTCCTTCCGGTACGGGCGTTGCCCTGATTTGCACCCTGTCACCCACGGTCATGTTCAATGACGCCCTGTCCACTTGTATATCGGTCAGGAGGACGGCTTTGTCCTCCTGACAAGCTGTTAAAAAAACGAGTAAAAAGACACTAAATACTTTCATTCCGGTTGTTTTTGCAAATGTATGAATTTATTCGCTATGAAAAAAATCAGTGGTCAATGGCGATTCCAGTCCGAACCGGTTGACCGTGCCGATAGACAACATGTCGCTCTCTTGGGCGGAGATTTCTATTTTCATCTCCTGCAACGAGTTACCGACAGGAGAAGTATTATCGCCATTGGTGTCAAACTGTTGATATTCTCCGGATGTGGGAAAACGAGCAACGACCTGTCCGTTCCTGTAAATTTGGAAGTAGCTGATGCCTGATTCGATATCTGCATCTGCTTTCCATGTGAGAACGACGGTTGTTGGATTCTTTCGTTTCTGTTTCAGTTCGTATGGCGCAGGCGGCGGCGTTTTGTCGATCACTGTGCCGGTCGATACATATTCTTTCCATATTTGGGCGGTCGTTTCGTCGGGCAGGATACACCAACCCTTTTTGTCTCCACTATAAGTTGATTCCTTATAAAGTTGAAGGTTCAGCGTGTCGCCCATCCACGTTTGGTTACGGTCGAGGTCGCGCATGGCGGTACCGTTTTCTTGCGGCATCCGCTGTTTCATTACCGCTTCGTAGAACGGTATCGCCATATAACGGATATAGCTAAAATTGTGGTTTTGTCCTCGATTGTGGACAATGCTGACAGGAGCGTCCATGTTGCGCAACTTTTGAAAAGCATGTACCGAAGTAACCCAGCAGAGTATGCCGCCCGTATTAGCGTCGGTGGCTCCTGCATGGCGTGTGAGCAGTGGAATTTTGGCCGTTGCCGCAGGGTAATTCCATTGAGGATCGAAAGCGGGGGAATAGCATACGGCCGCCATGATGCGTTCGGGGTAGTCTTTCAGCATGGCGAGCGTCCAGTAACCGCCGCCGGAATGGCCAAATAACAGCCACGGAACCGCGTTTAATTCCGGATGCCCTGTTTTTACTCCCGCTTCATTCAACACTTTCAGCAAAGCAGTTGCGCTACCCGCCGCCGGATCGCGCCATACATAACAATTGCCGTGATACGCAGTTTCAACGACCGCCAGTTTCCACTTCCTTGCAAACGCCTGATACTGGAGATCGTAAGGTCGCGTAATGCCGAATTGCTCCATGGTACAGCCATGCTGCAGAATCAGCGCGCCTTGCAAGGGTTCGGTTCGGGTGGAGATATACACGCCATAATCGGCATGATCGGCAAAGGGACAATCCGCCCCGTTAAGCGTCATCAGAAGAACAGTATCGCTGTAGGTTTTCGCAACGGATGCATTGAAAACCGTCACTTTCACTGTTTTTGACAGATTGCCGGACAAACTACTAACCACCACGTTGGTAACTCCTGCGGATACCGCTTCAATAATGCCTCCATTCACCACCGCTACCTGTTCGTTTTCGGACGTCCACACGAATGTCGCATCGGCGTTCGACGGGACGGGAACGGCTACAATGGTAGCCGCTCGTCCCGGTATTAACAGCACTTCATTGTCGCTGATGTTGAAACCTGCCATAGGAACCGATTTTTTACCGACGGCGACAAGTATTTTTACTTTGACGTCGCCGGTTGTGTTGCTCACATACACGTCACATGCCCCTTCGGCAAGGGCGGCGACCAGCCCGTCGCCGGTCACCGTCGCCACCGTTTCATTGTTTGACATCCAGACAAAATCAGCGCTTGCCTCGTCCGGTACGGGCGTTGCCTTGATTTGCAGCCTGTCACCCACGGTCATGTTCAATGACGCCCTGTCCACCTGTATATCGGTCAGAAGGACGGCTTTATCCTCATGACAACCTGTTAAAAAAACAATCAAAAATACTTTTAAAGTTATTGCGAGCACCTTTGAGGCGCTCGCAATAACCTTAAAGATTTTTACAACCGGCTTCAACTCGCCCCTGACAGGTGCAGACACGCTGTCAGGTCGGAAAAGTTCCG
>JAISWE010000181.1 GCA_031271175.1 Bacteroidales bacterium
CTCAGGGGCTACCGGATATAATGCGTTTTCGCTGCCTACCGTCATTTTTAATATGCAGGATTGCAAAAGATTGTTTATTTTTGCAAAAAAAACGGACGAAAATGAATGATTTGATTCATCGGATAAAGGAGTTGCAGCGCGAAAAAAACGCTATTATTCTGGCGCATTACTATCAGGAGCCGGACATTCAGGAGATTGCCGACTTTGTAGGCGACAGTCTCGCGCTGGCGCAAAAAGCGATGGACGCCACTGAGGATATTATTGTGCTGGCAGGCGTGCATTTTATGGCGGAAACGGCCAAGATCCTGAACCCGTCCAAAAAAGTGCTGCTGCCTGCTCCCGATGCCGGCTGTTCGCTGGCCGACTCGTGTCCCGCCGATGCCTTCGGCGCATGGGTAAAAGCCCATCCCGGCCATACGGTAATATCATACGTTAATACCACGGCGGCAGTGAAAGCATACACCGACATTGTCTGTACGTCGTCCAATGCCGTGCAAATCATCGCATCGCTGCCCGAAGATGAAAAAATCATTTTTGGCCCCGACCGTAACCTGGGAAATTACATCAGGAGCATCACGCACAGGGATATGTTGATCTGGGACGGCGCCTGTCACGTACATGAAGCGTTTTCGCTGGAGAAAATACTGGATTTGAAAAAACAGTATCCCGCATCGAAATTGCTTGCACATCCGGAATGTCCGAAACCGGTACTGATGGTGGCGGATCACATAGGTTCGACGGCGGCATTGCTCGAATTTTCAAAAAAGGACGGCACACAAACCTACATCGTGGCAACGGAATCGGGCATACTGCACCAGATGCAGAAAGCAAGCCCCGAAAAAGCCTTTATACCCGCCCCGCCGAAAGACGCTACCTGCGCCTGCAACGATTGCCGCTACATGAAATTAGTGACGCTTCAGAAAATCCATGACTGTCTGGAAAAAGAAAGCCCGGAAATCCTACTCGACGGGGAAATGTGCGCCAAAGCCGGCCGTCCCATCCGCCGGATGATAGAAATATCCCGAAAACTGCAATTAATTTAAATTTTGTATATTTGTAGCGCAAATGAATCATATTCCATGAAAATAGATCAAAAAAGAAATCGGATTTTTTCAGGATGCAGGCAAACAGCCTTCTATCTGGCCTGTCTGATGACAGCGGTGGATGCCGGTGCGCAAACCGTCAACCAGATAGACCCCAACGGATACAACAGGATATATTATCCCAACGGGCAAATTTCCAGCGAAGGGTATATGAAAGACGGCAAACCCGACGGATACTGGAAAACCTATTATGTCACCGGCATCGTAAAATCGGAAGGAAACCGCCGCCACAACCTGCTGGACAGCACATGGGTGTTCTATTCGGAAACAGGGGATACTTCCGAAATTATCCACTACATTGCAGGCAAAAAAAGCGGCTATCATTATGTTTTCGAAAACACCGTCGAAAAAAACAGGGTGAGCGCAAGTTACCTGAAATCCAAAGAATTGTATGTGGACGATAAAAAAGAAGGGCAAGGTTATTTCTATTTCCCTTCAGGCAAAATAGAGATGACCGTTGCCTACAAAAACGGCAAACGGCAGGGAACAGCCAAAGCATACGATGAAACCGGCGCCGTGATCACGGTTTTCGAGTTCCGCAACGATTACATGGTATCCCGCGAATTTATCAACCGGCTGGACGACAAAGGCCGGAAAACAGGCGTCTGGCAAACCTTTTACGACAACGGCGCCGTGAAGGAAGAACAGGTGTACAAGGACGGCCTGCTCGACGGCCCCTCCCGCCTGTATTCCGATATAGGCAAAATGCTTAGCGACAGAACATACAGGGACGGAAATATCATCGACGAAGGCCTGACGGATAAAATAGAAGCCGAAGAAATCATTACCTACTACGCCGACGGAACCACAATAAAACGCAAGGGAATTTATCTCAACAAAACGCCTGTTGGAATGCACATCTTTTACGATAACAGGGGAATTGCCGAAAAAGGAATCCGCTTCGGCGAAACCGGAAAAAAAACCGCCGAAGGCCCTGTGGATGACCTGGAAAGAAGAACAGGCGAATGGAAAGTCTATTTTGACTCCGGCGAATGGAAGGCCAAAGGACGATACCTGAACGACAGGCAACATGAAGAATGGACTTTTTATTACCCCAATGGCACGGTCGAACAGTCCGGTAGTTTTTTTCACGGGATGAAAGACGGGACATGGAAATGGTTCAACAGCAAAGCCGTGCTTCTCCGCGAGGAAAATTATTCCAACGGCAGCCTTAACGGAATGTCGGTGCATTACTCGGACAGCGCTACCGTCATTGCCAAAGGAAGCTATTTCAACGACGAACGCGAAGGAGAATGGACCATAAGTGTGGGCGACGTGCGGGAAGAAGGTGAATTTGTCGCCGGACTGAAAAATGGCCTGTGGAAAACCTGCTATGACAACGGAAAACTTTATCACAAAGGCGTTTTCGTACAGGGCAATCCAAACGGACGCCACGAATTTTACTATCCCGACGGCACGCTCAGGGAAGAACAGTTCTATGTCAACGGTCGCCGGGAAGGCAACTGGAAAAAGTACAACGAAGACGGAAGCCTCTTTTTAACCGTTATGTACAGAAATGACGATGAAATCCGTATTAACGGCATCAAAATCGATAAAAAAAAATAGCGGCGTAAAAAAGATGAAGTTAAATAGGGCATATTCATAAAAAAATCAGATGATATCGTATCACGCCAATCAGGAAAGAAGCTCGAAAGAGGCCGTCAAAAAACAAAACGAAAGCATCTTGTATCTTGGGTATGCGCAACAGTTGATGGATGCCATGCCCTGTCCGGGAGCTATTTTGAACGGCAACAGGCAGGTCGTTTATGCCAATAAGGCGCTGTTGAACCTGATCGGGTCGGAAGCGGCGGAAGGCGTTTTGGGAATGCAACCGGGAGAGATCGTTGGTTGCGAACATGCATGGAAAATGCCGGACGGTTGCGGGACAGCCATAGAATGCCGGTATTGCGGCGCCGTCAACGTCATCCTGAAAGTGCAGGAAACTCAAAAGCCCGAAACGGGAGAATGTCTGATCACAACAGTAAACGGTGGAAAAAGAACATCCTTCGAATTTGAAATCACCTGCACGCCTTTCGTGGTAAAAGAAGGTGAAACCTTCATCATCATGGCGCTGACCGACATCAGTTCGAAAAAGCGCAAGGAAATGCTCGAACAGGCTTTCCTGCACAATATGGACGACGTCACCGGCAACCTGCAAGGATTGAGCAAGCTCTTCAAGCGCACCGACGAAGAGGGCAAACTGGGAAAACTTGTCGATATCCTCGCCCTGGTTAGCGAAGCCGTCAACGAAGAAATATCTTCCTACCGACAGTTGCTGGGCGCGGAATCCGACAACCTGTCGCTCAACATGGAAGACGTAACGGCATACGACACCATTTTCAATGTCGTCCGTTTTGTGGAATCCTGCGCGCACCTGAACAACAGGCAGGTCGTCATGAAACCGCCCTTTCCCAACGTCAGTTTCAAAACAGACCCAGCGCTCTTGCAGCGCATCCTGTTCAACATGCTGAAAAATGCACTGGAAGCCTCCTCGCTTCAGCCGGTCTCCATCGGATACACTGCGGACGACGACCGTCTTTCCTTCTGGGTACAAAACCAAACAGTAATGCCCGAAAACGTAAAGGCAAGAATCTTCCAGCGCTCTTTCTCCACGAAAGGCAGTAGCAGAGGCCTCGGCACATACAGCATGAAACTGCTGGCGGAACACTACCTGAAAGGAGAAGTCAATTTTGAAAGCACGGAAGAAAAAGGTACTCTTTTCAGGGTCATCCTGCCGCTTACACCGCCGGAAAAAGTCCCGTCCTGAAAAACATCCGCTTGCCGCCATGCGCAGTGACATCCCGTGCGGGAAAGTCCTGCCGTCTTCCCGCCAGCAGAAAAATCTTTCGCCCCGTATTGACGGTTTCCGTTATCTTTAGTAATTTTGCCCTTTCTTATCATTATAAAAATGGAATTTACAGCACGTGCCATAGCGGATTACCTGAAAGGCGAGATTGAAGGCGATCCGGATGTAAAAGTAAACGCTTTTGCCAAAATTGAAGAAGGAAAACCCGGGACATTGAGTTTTCTGGCCAATCCCAAATACGGGAAATATCTTTATGAAACCGACGCAAGTATTGTGATTGTGAACAAATCGCAACCTGTTTCCGGCCGTGTAAAAGCCACGCTGGTCAAAGTCGATGATGCCTACCGCTCATTTGCCGTACTGCTGGAACTGTACAACGCCGGCGTGCCCGAAAAAACAGGACGGGAAGCGCCTGTTTCCGTCTCTCCTTCGGCTCAACTGGGAGAAGGCATCTTTATAGGCGCATTTTCCTGTATTGCCGAACATGCCTGTATCGGCAATCATGTCAAAATTCACCAGCAGGTGTACATCGGCGAAAACGTGAAAATCGGCGACCGGACGGTACTCTACCCCGGCGTAAAAGTGTACCGCGACTGTGTGATAGGCAGCGATTGCGTGCTTCATTCGGGAGCTGTGATAGGCGCCGACGGCTTCGGCTTCGCACCGGCAGCAGGTTCCGACTTTAAAAAAATACCGCAGACAGGCAACGTAGTGATGGAAGACAAGGTGGAAATAGGCGCCAATACCTGTATCGACAGGGCTACCATCGGTTCCACCATCCTCCGAAGGGGCGTCAAGCTGGACAACCTGATACAGGTAGGCCATAATGTCGAAATAGGCGAAAACACAGTAATTGCATCCCAAAGCGGCATCTCCGGTTCGAGCAAAATCGGCGCTAACTGTATGATCGCCGGACAGGTGGGCTTAGCCGGACACATCGCCATTGCCGAAGGTACGAAAATCGGCGCACAGTCGGGACTGAACGCCTCCATCAAGGAACCCGGACGTACCATCATGGGATCGCCCGCTTTCGACTATACGGGTTACCTGAAATCAAGCGTCATCTTCCGCAAACTGCCCGAACTGGCAAAAAAAATAGACGAACTGTCAAAAAAAAATGATGCGTAATGAATGAGTGACATCTATTCATGAACCTTCTCCTGACTTCGACAATACGACACCGATTGTCTTCAAATAATGAACTTTGCCGCATTTCTTCGCAACCACAACAACACTAATACGACCTGACCTGTTTGGTTTTTTTCGTACAAACATGATGCAGATGTACTGTTTTTCTTGACTGCGTCGCCCAAATCGGTGACGCAAAATTTATAATATTCCGATTTATAAATTGTTATAAAATAGGCGTCGGAGAAGTGTCGAAGTCAGGAATAATTCTTCG
Organism: Bacteroidales bacterium; assembly: GCA_031271175.1. GTDB lineage: Bacteria > Bacteroidota > Bacteroidia > Bacteroidales > UBA4181 > JAIRLS01. Next base: position 5,312 of record JAISWE010000181.1, read on the forward strand.
GCAACAAGTCGGAAAGTCCCGGCGGACAAGTATCACGCCTCTACTTTGGAGAAAAATACTCCGAAGTCGAGGTTTTCTTCGTTTCCGGAGAAAATTACTCCGAAGCCGGAGAAAAATACTCCGAAGCCGGAGAAAAATACTCCGAAATCGGAGAAAATTACTCCGAAGTCGGAGAAAAATACTCCGAAATCGGAGAAAAATACTCCGAAGCCAGAGAAAAATACTCCGAAGTCGGAGAAAAATACTCCGAAGCCAGAGAAAATTACTCCGAAGCCGGAGAAAAATACTCCGAAGCCGGAGAAAAATACTCCGAAGTCGAAGAAAAATACTCCGAAGCCGGAGAAAAATACTCCGAAGCCGGAGAAAATTACTCCGAAGTCGGAGAAAATTACTCCGAAGCCGGAGAAAGTGGATTTAGGGATGCGAAATAAATAATCTATAACAGTTTTCCGGTGTCCCGCAGGGACGACTCCTGTGGAGGGGGTATCCTAAGGACGGTGTGGGTTTCTCGACTGAGCAAAACCTGACACTGTCAAATTCCCGCAGGGACGATACTTTATTAACCGTATGCTTCAGCTTACGGACACGCCATCACATCAGCGCAAAGTCCCGCAGGGACGATACTTTATTCACCGTATGCTTTAGCTTACGGTTGGTTCGTTACCTTACCCTATCAATACACCGCTTTCACCGTTCGTTTGCCGCTGACTACAATATAGAGGCCGCGTACAGGCAAGGGAACGCGCTGTTCGGTTGCCGTTGCTTTGCTCCTGTGGAGCAGCAGTCCCTGTACATTGTAGATGCTTAGCGTTTCTCCGGTGACGATGCCGGTGATCCGAAAGCCTTCTTCGACGGTGATCACCTGCAGGATGGGCGATGCCTCGCTTTCTACGCCGGTAACCGCCGGCACCGTGGTAAAGCTGTGCGTGTTGTCGGCAGTCATCGCATTGCCCGCCGCGTCTTTGAAGCCGGAGATATTCACCGTGTATGCCGTGCTGTTGGTAAGCTCGCTGTACGCAAGCGTGAACACCGTATTGCCGGCAGACCATGTGCCGCCCGTCAGTGCGGGGAGGCTGTTATTAAGCTGCACCGTGCCCGCCACTCCTGTGTCCATCGCCTCGTCAAAGGTGATAACGATGTCGCCACTGATAGCCGCACCCGTGCCGCTCGGCGTTACCGTCGTGACGGTTGGCGCGGTGATGTCGGGGGGATACGTCGCGCCGGGCGCTACCGTCTCTCCGTTTACCACAATATTAGCGTTTGTACTGTTCTTGACGGCGCCCCCCGGCTGTACCGTTATGGCGCCGGAGGCGGGAGGCGTTGACGTAAACTCCAGCGTTCCGGCGTTGACAGTCGTGCCGCCGGTATAGGTGTCTTACCCTGAAAAAAGTTGACTCACAAAAGAGTCAAAAATGGAATTAAAGACAAAAAAGCAGCAACAGTATTTTGATTCAGTAATCAAATTACATTACGAGAAGGGCTATGGAGAAGACCGCATTTCCCGTATTTTACCGATAGGCCATGCGACAGTTTCAAGATGGATTCGTATCTTTGCATCGGAAAAGGAAGTAA
>JAISWE010000219.1 GCA_031271175.1 Bacteroidales bacterium
CTGTCGACACGCGTACTAATAATATCGCTCTTTTCATTTGTTTTTTATTAATTATTATTTAATCCTGCAAATATACGATAACTAATCATACTTGGAAACATATAACATCGCCGTAGTAACCGATAATAATGGTAAGTATTCCGTTGCTGTTAGCGGTAGCGACGCGGTGCTGGTGTTTTCTTTCGTGGGTTACGCCACGCAGGAAGTGATCGTGGGCGACCGGACGGATATTTCCGTTACCATGGCCGAAACTGCTACGCAAATAGAAGAAGTGGTGGTAGTAGGCTACGGCGTGCAGAAAAAGGAAAGCATTGTCGGTTCCATCGTACAGACCACCAATGAGGAATTGATGAAATCCGGCAATGTGGCCGACCTGAGACAGGCGCTCACCGGACGGCTTCCCGGCGTTACCATCACCACTTCCACGGGCGAACCGGGCGGTTACACCGACGGCTCAAGCGCCACGCAGATCTTTATCCGCGGACGCAACAGCTGGAACAACAGCCAGCCGCTGATCCTGGTGGACGGGGTGGAACGCGCCATGGAAAACGTGGATGTCGCCGAAGTGGAATCCATCTCGGTGCTGAAAGACGCTTCCGCTACGGCCGTCTTCGGGGTGAAAGGCGCCAACGGGGTTATCCTGATCACCACGAAACGAGGAAAAAAATCCCGACCGGAACTTACTTTTTCTTATGACGCTACGGCGTTGATGGTATCAAAGCTGCCCGACATCTTGGATTCCTATGATGCATTAAGGCTCAGAAATGAAAGCATTGAACGGAATGTGGTATTCAACGAGGCCATCTGGTCTGATTATACCAACACGGAAATACTCCGGCGTTACCGTGAACGGGATTATCCCGAATATGAAATGGTTTATCCTAATGTGGACTGGGAGAAAGCCGTCTTCAAATCTGTCGGATGGTCGCACAAGGCAGCCTTGAACGTTACGGGCGGAACCGCTGTAGTAAAATATTTCGGGGCGCTGTCCTACCTTTATGAAGGCGACATGTACAAAGAATATGAAACCGATAAAACCTATGATCCCGATTACAGCTTTCGACGGTTCAATTTCAGAAGCAATTTCGATTTCAACCTGACAAAGACTACCATCTTAAAAATCAATCTGGCCGGCTATTTCGGACAGAAAGGCGCCAACTACGGCTACCTGAATTCCGCCACCATCTGGCGATCCGTTTACGGGCTGGCGCCCGACCTGTTTCTACCGCAATATGCTGATGGCACATGGGGAGCGACTTTAGGACAGACAGGGCTGGAAAACCCTGTGGCCAGTATCTATAATTTGGGCAAGAGAACCATAAAAACTACCGAACTGGATGTTAACATGGCGATAGAACAGAAACTGGATTTTATCACCAAAGGGTTAAGTCTTTCCGGCCTGTTTTTTTACGACAACAATATCCGGACAGACGGCGGCCTCTACGATGTCTCTACCGGCGTTTTCCCTCTAAAAACCAACAACGTGGCCGGTAAATGGGTATATCCGGAACGATATACCGGTCCCGGCCAGGACGTCAGCGAATATACCGAACCCGCTCCGATCGCCGCCGCCAGCGAATTTGAATGGGTGGTGCAGCCGTGGACGCTGCGCAGGGACGAGGTGGTCGCTTCCGCTATCTCGCGGAGAACCGTCTATCAGCTACAGCTGAACTATACGCGCAGGTTCGGAACACACAATGTGGGAGGCATGGGCGTATTCAAAAGAGATGAATACGCTATCGGAAACATGTTTCCTTCCTACAGGGAAGACTGGGCTTTCCGCGCTACTTATGACTACGATTCCCGTTATTTCATCGAAACCAACGGCGCCTACAACGGTTCCGAAAAATTCTCGTCCGACTATCGCTTTGACTTTTTCCCTTCTTTTGCCGCCGGCTGGTATGTGTCCAATGAAAAGTTTTTCCAGATCGACTGGTGGAACCGCTTGAAATTCAGGTACAGCCTGGGGCTGGTGGGCGACGATGCCGGCGGCGCACGCTGGGCTTACATGACCCAGTATGCCTATGGCAGCAGCGGACGCCTGAGTACGGATATATGGAATCTCAGTCCCTATACCACCTATCGGGAGGTGGTGGTATCCAATCCCGATTTGCACTGGGAAAAAGCGAAAAAAAGCAATTACGGCATAGAATCCGGCTTCTGGAACGACCTGTTATCCGTCAATTTCGACTTTTACACCGAAGACCGCAAGGACATCATTGTGGCTGGCAGCGAGAGGGCTGTTTCACCCCTGCTGGGCACCAACCCTCCGGCAGCCAATCTGGGAAAAGTCCGGTCACGCGGCTTTGAACTGGAACTGAGCGTCAACAAAAGAACCTCCCACGGACTGGACTGGTGGGCTTCGCTGGCCGTTACGCATACCCGTAACAAAATCCTTTTCAGAGACGACCCGCAATTGCTGCCCGATTACCTAAAAAGCGAAGGATACGCTGTCGGACAGCAAAGATCGCAGTTGAGCGGCGACATTTACCAAACCTGGGATGACGTGTATGCCAGCACCCCGCAGGATGTCAATGACCAATACAAAATCCCCGGATTCTACCATATCATGGACTACAACGCCGACGGCGTCATTTCGGCTACCGGCGACGTAGTACCCTACGCCTACCCCGACGTACCGGAAAACACCTATAGCCTGACGCTGGGCGCCGCATGGAAAAATTTCTCCCTGATGGTACAGTTTTACGGCGTAAACAACGTCACCCGCACCGTCGGATTGAGCAATTTCAGAGGTGATACAGACCTGCTTTTCGGACACACGCTGGATTACTGGTCAAAAGACAATCCGGACGCCTCCTCCTTCTTGCCAAGATGGAAAACGGTCGGCGGTGTCACCGGCAACTATTTTTGCTACGACGCTTCGTACATCCGCCTGAAAACCGCCGAAATAGCTTACGACATTCCACCGTCGCTGCTGGATAAGTGGTACGTGAGTTCCATAAAATTATTCGTCAACGGCAACAATTTGTGGTGGTGGTCTAAACTGCCCGACGACCGCGAAACCAACGGAGGGCTGCTGGGCGACGCCGGCGCCTATCCCACGCTGAGACGAATAAATTTCGGTATCAAAGTAATTTTTTAACACCTGTGAATAAAAATCTGATGAAAACTAAAAATAATCCATACAAAAAATGTCTCGTAACTGTCCTGATCTGTCTCGTGCTGTCTTCAACATCCTGTACGGAATATCTGGACAAGGCGCCCGAATCGTCCATTACGGACAGGGAAGTATTCGGCAATTTCACCAGTTTCAACGGATGGGTGGAGGAAATGTACTATTGCATGGCCAACTACCACCAGCGACTGGCGGGCAACTGGTTTTTTACCTTCAACATGACGGACATGATGCAAAACACCCCCATTCTCTGGGACGACGGCGATTATTGGGATCAACGCTTCCTTTACGGTGAAATATGGGCTACCTCGGGACAGGACGACGTGATGAGTAAATTCGTATGGCAGCTGGCATGGTATGCCATCCGGAAAGCCAACATCGGCCTGCAGAATCTGGAATTGATGGAAGGCACGCAGGAAGAAAAAGACCTCATCAAAGGGCAATGCCTGTATTTCCGCGCCTTTTATCATCTCGAACTGATACAGTTCTGGGGAGGATTACCTTATGTTGACAGGGTCATCTCTGCCGACGAAGTCATCCGGATTCCGCGGCTGACCTATATCGAAACAGCTAAAAAAATTGCGGAAGATTTTCAGGCGGCGGCGGAACTGCTGCCGCTCACATGGACGCAGACCCAGACGGCCGTCGCCAACGAAACAGCCGAAATACGGATCACCAAAATACATGCGCTCGCCTATTTGGGAAAAAACCTCCTGTATGCGGCCAGCCCGATGATGAACGAAGTCTCCACAGGCAAAAACGAATATGACGCCGAACTGTGCCGGCAGGCCGCCGATGCCCTGCATGAAGTCATCCATTTGAGCAAAAACGATCCTAATTGCCCTTTCATACTGGAAACATGGAACAACTGGCCGGAAATATTCGCCATGAAAGCGGTGAATCGGCACGACCGTTCCGGACACAGGGAAGTCATCCAAAACCAGCAAATCTATCAACCGGAATATTACCGCTGGACGACGTCGAGGGCGGCCAGCCCCGTGCAGGCCGACATGGACAACGACAAAGTGGAAACGCCTACCCACAATTACGTAAAGTATTATCACATGGCGGCCAACGGACTGCCCGTTGAAGACCCCCTTTCAGGCTACGATGCAAACGATCCGTGGAGAGGCAGGGAACCAAGGTTTTACAATGACATCATCTACGACGGGGTGCAGATCATCGAGCATGTGGACGAAGCCAATGCCAAAGCGGTAGCCAACAAATATGCGCGGCTGCACAACGAGGGACTGCACCGGCACGGCACCACGGCGGCGTCCGGCGTAAACGGCAGCGTGACGGGATATTTATACCGCAAATTTCTGCCTTTCGGCTCCAGCAAATTCGACGGCGCCGAGTTTCACTACAGCATTTACCACCCCCGGATGCGCATGGCCGACGTCTGGCTGATGTACGCCGAAGCAATGTATTACGGACACGGCTCGGCAACGGCAAGAGCCGGCTTCCCCACAGCAGACTACACGGCGCAGGAAGCCGTAGAAACCATCCGGGCGCGGGCGCAGTTACCCCCCTTGCCCGACAAATACTATGCCGGCGGCAACGTACCGCTGTACAACTTTCAGGAAACGATTATCCGCGAAAGGGCGGTCGAATTAGCCTTTGAAGGACTCCGCTGGTTCGATCTGCGCAGATGGAATATCGCCCATGAAACGAAATACAAAGAAAAATGGGGCGTCAACTTCGACGTAGTGAATGATGCGGAAATGGACGAACAGGAAAAGGGAAATGTGAAACCCGGAGGCGCAAAAAGACAGTGGCAGAATTTTCAGGAAGTGCTGCTTTATACGCGAACGTTTGAAAAAAAGCACCGGTGGATACCCTTCCAGCCCAAATTCGTCAATCTGTATGAGGAGTTTAATCAAAATCCCGGATGGTAACCGAAAAATAACAAATATGAAATGAAAAAGATGCAAAAAACAATCATGAAAGCGATACATGTTTTTTTACCGTTTCTTTTGGGAGGCCAGATCATCGCCCAGGAAACGCCGACAATAACGGTTGGCTCAACAGTCACGGACGAGGCCGGCAGGCCGATAGCCGGCGTAGCGATATACGGCGACGAAGGAATGGCAAAAACCATGACGGACAGTCTGGGACGCTTCTCCTTCACTGTCGCTGTCGGCAGCGATCTGATGATGGAGAAAAAAGGCTATCAACGGGCTGTATTTCCATCGGAATGGTACGCCGACGGCGGAAAATTCTCCCTGACAGCGTCGGAACCCTTTTTCGGTGAAGACGACCTGACAAACGTCGGATTCGGCAAAATACACAAAGGAAGCGTGGTCAACGGGATCGCCGTCTTGCGTCCGGGGGAAATACTCGGATACGACAACGTACTGACGGTAGAAGAAGCCATCAACGGCAGAATAGCAGGAATGACCGGAAGCAGTAACCTGCGCGGCATCGGGACGCCGGTGTTCATCGTGGACGGCGTGCCGCGGGAACCGGCATACCTGAACATCAACGACATCGAAGAAATTACGGCGCTGAAAGATGTCAACGCAGCCATCATGTACGGCAATACGGGCGCCGCAGGCATCGTACTGATCACCACCAAACGAGGACAGGCAATGAAAAACGGGGTCAACGTGTCGGGACACTACGGCATAGCGCAGCCCAGGGCGCTGCCCGATTACCTGTCGTCGGCGGATTACATGGAACAGTACAACACGGCGCGCATCAACGACGGATTAACGCCTGCCTATGATCAAACGACAATAGATCATTACCGCTACGGCAACCCTTACCGCTATCCGAGCATAGATTACTATTCCAGCGAGTTCCTGAAAAAAGTAAAACCTTTTTCCAAAATACAACTCGATTTGTCCGGAGGCAATAAAATCGCCGCCTATTATTCCTGCGTGTCATGGGACAGACAGGACAACCTGCTGAATTTCGGCAATGTACAATCCATGCACAACAATACGTTTAATTTCAGGGGTAACGTCGATCTGCGCATCAACCGCCGGATCACGTCTTCCATTGACGCCGCCGGATTCATTTCCACGGAAAACGGGCCGCTGATCAACGGCGGTGCATCCGATTACTGGACACAGGCGGCAACGTCGCGACCCGACCGCTTTTCCCCCTTCATCCCCATCGAACTGGTGGACCCGGAACTGAGCCTGTTGCAGGGAAGAAAAAGGGACATCGACGGCCAATACCTGGCGGGAGGCACGTCGGACGTCCTGACCAATCCCATTGCCGACGTTTATCTGGGAGGCGAAAATTCGCGCGTATTGCGCAACCTCTCCTTTACCAACAAGGTGGATATCGACCTGGGTGGATTACTGGACGGACTGGGTTTCCATACCAACATCAGCTTCGATTACCTGACCTCCTACTATCAGTACATCAACAACGAGTATGCGGTGTACGACGCCGCATGGGACGCCAACATCGACAAAGTGGTCGGGCTGGTGAAATACGGGGAGGATGTGCGTTCGGGAGTGCAAAACATGGGCGCATCCTACGGCCAAAGACGTTTCGGCCTTTACCTGATGCTGGACTATCATCAAACATTCGGCGAAGCGCATCATCTAAGCAATGCTTTATCGCTTTATTCCAATAACATAAAAACAAGCTCCGACGTGCAGGCCAATAAAAACGCCAACCTGGGACTGCGCGTGCAGTACGATTACCGGCACAAATACATGGCGGAGTTCGGCGGCGCGCTGGTGAGTTCGGCAAAACTGCCTAAAAAAAATCGCACGGCTTTCTCGCCTTCACTGGGCTTGGCGTGGATGATCGGTTCCGAAGATTTCATGGCAGGGGCAGATTTCGTCGATTACCTGAAAATAAAGCTATCCGGCGGCATCATGAATACGGACGCCGGACTGGACTATTTCCTGTATGACGACTACTATGTCTATTCCGGCGTGTTGACGTGGTACGAATACCAAAGCATCGGACAGGGAATGATTCCCGACCACGAACGCAACGAACAACTCTTTTTTGAAAAACGCAAAGACCTCAACATAGGGATCGAAGGCGCGCTTTTCGACGGGACATTGACCTTCGACGCCTGCTGGTTCATCAACACCCGCGCGGACATCGTGATGCAGACCAAAACGCTCTATCCCTCCTACTATGCCAACTACACGCCATTTGTCAATTACGGAAAAAACCGTTACAGCGGCCTGGAAATGGGGCTGTCCGTACGGCAAACTTTCGGACGCTTCGGCGTTGTGGCCGGCGGAAACATCCTGTACGCCGATTCCAAAATACTGAAAACGGACGAAATGTATGCCAACGATTACCAATACAGGAAAGGCAATCCGGTGGATGCGGTGTACGGCCTGGTGGCCGACGGCTTTTTCATGAGCCGGGATGAAGTGGAACAACATAAAACCCAGTCTTTCGGCTTCGTGCAACAGGGCGACATCAGGTATGCCAACCAAAACGGCGATATGGTCATTGACGAAAACGACGAAAAAATGATCGGACGGTCGCAGGCGCCCTTCTCTTTCGGCGTGCAACTGCAACTGAGCTACGGGCGCTTTTCACTGTTCGCCTCCGGTACGGGACGCACCGGCGCCGACGGTGCGCTCAACGGCAGTTATTACTGGGTGCAGGGCGACGGAAAATATTCCGCATACATGCTCCATCACTGGACGGAAGCCAACAAAAACACCGCCAACTATCCACGTTTAAGTTCCAACAACAACAACAACAATTTTCGTTCCTCCTCCTTCTGGCTCTACAAGGACGACTATTTCAACGTGGACAGGCTACAGCTCAACTATGATGTGCCGCTGAAAAACGACAATAAAATAACTTTGAAAAAGCTGCACCTGTTTGCCAATGTGGCAAATGTCGCCACCATCGCGCCCAACAAGGAAATCCGCATCCTGAACATCGGGACGGAACCCCAGTACCGCACCTTCTCCATCGGTTTGAAAGCCATGTTTTAAACAAATAAGTAACCATGAAAAATATACAAAACAGTCATCAAACAAATCTTTCCATAAGATACCTCCTGCTGCCGGCAATCATGTCTTTGACCTGCTGTTCGCAAATACTGGATCCCACGGATGAAAACCAGATCAGGTTCGAACGGGTGGTCAGTACGCCGGTGCAGGCGGAAGGCCTGTTGCTGTACGGATATACCCGCTTGCCTTCCGGCTCCATATCGCTGCTGGACGCTGCCACAGACGACGCGGTAAGCAACGACAAAGCCAACAGCTACTTGCGCATGGCTACCGGCGAATGGACGGCTTCTTTCAATCCCGTAGAACAGTGGACGGCATGTCTGACAGGCATACAGGCGGTCAACCACTTCCTCACCGTGGTGGACAACGTACCCTGGCGAAGCTCTTCCCCTTTTGTCAATGCGCTGTACATCCGAAGATTCAAGGGAGAAGCATACGGACTGAGGGCCTTGCTGAAATTCCATCTGCTGCTGACGATAGCCGGAGAAGGCGCCAACGGCGTGATGCTGGGCATCCCCATCATGGATGACTTCCTCGAAAACAACGCCGATTTCAATATTCCGAGGGCGAACTTCGCCACGTCCGTAGCCAATATCTATGCGGACATCGACAGGGCCTTAAGGCTGCTGGTGCTCGATTACGGAGATATCAGCAATGCGTCCGAATTACCGGTCGAACTGACGCCCGAAATGATCGGCACCGACGCCGATGGCAACCCCTTGCTGATCAACTACAATATCGTGTTCGGGGAATACGGCAAACAACGCATCAGCGGACGCATTATCCGCGCTTTGCGGGCAAGGCTGGCGCTGATGACGGCAAGTCCTGCATTCAACAAAGACAATGATCCGCAGTTGTGGATACAGGCCGCCGAATATGCCGGCGAACTGGTACAGTCTGTCGGCGGAGCCAACGGATTAGACCCAAACGGACACCGTTTTTTCCTGAGAAGCGTCATCAACGCCGTCAACCTGCAAAACGACCAGCCGGAAATGATCTGGAGGGCCAGCAAATTCACCTCCAACGACAGAGAAAAGGAGTTCTTCCCGCCCCTGCATTTCGGCAAGGGAAGATTGAATCCTACCCAAAATCTGGTGAACGCTTTCCCCATGCAGAACGGATACCCTATTACGGACAACAATTCCGGTTACGATGCCAACGATCCCTATGCGGGACGCGACCCGCGCCTGAACATGTACATCATGTACAACGGAAGCCAGTACAAGGGACAGACCGTGAGAACGGGAACAGGCGGAAGAGAAAACGCCAAAGACTCCATCGCCACTTCTACGCGAACAGGCTATTACCTGAAAAAAATGCTGGTGGAAGAAGTCAACCTCACGCCGACAGCCACAAGTGTGGAAAACCATTATGAGGTACGCTTCCGTTACACCGAAATCTTCCTCGCCTACGCCGAAGCCGCCAACGAAGCCTGGGGACCCGACGGAAAAGGCGCTTTCACTTTCAGCGCCCGCGACCTCGTCAGGGCGATCAGACGACGCGCAGGCATCAGAACCAACGACGCCTACCTGAACGGCATCTCCTCCAAAGACGACATGCGCGCGTTGATCCGCAACGAACGACGGCTGGAACTGTGTTTCGAAGGATTCCGCTTCTGGGACCTGAGACGCTGGGGAAGCAACCTCAACGAAACGGCCGGAGGCGTCAACATCACCGGCAGCGGCAACGCAACCTCCTATCAATACGTGGACGTGGAAACCCGCCGCTATCAGGATTACATGAATGCTGGCCCCGTACCCCTCCAGGAACTGATCAAATACAATAACCTGATCCAAAACAAAGGATGGTGAAATAATTAATAATTAATAATTAAGAATTAAGAATGAAAATGAAAACAAAATATCTATATAAATCTGTGTTAATCTGTGTTAATCTGTGGATAGCTGTGTTCCTCCGTGTCCACAAATCTGTGTTAATCTGTGTTAATCTGTGGACAGCTGCGTTCCTCCGTATCCACAAATCTGTGTTAATCTGTGTTAATCTGTGGACAGCTGCGTTCCTCCGTGTCCACAAATCTGCGCT
>JAISWE010000220.1 GCA_031271175.1 Bacteroidales bacterium
TGGGCAAATCTTCAACCCAATTCCTGATTGTAGTATTATATTTTTCGTTCATCCGTATTTCAATTTATGTGCGACTTTGCAACTGCAAAAATAATCATTTTTTGATTATAAATGCAGTTTTGCCGTTGTTTTCATTTATTATATGCTTAATCATCATCCTTTACATCTTAAATATCAACGCTTTTAAAGCGACGGACACTGATGAACTTTTTTATGAACGATTCATTTGTGTGACTTCGCAACTGCAAAAATAATCATTTTTTGATTATAAATGCAGTTTTGCCGTTGTTTTTATATTTGTTTACAGGTTAAGATTGAGTTATATGAAAAGTTCTGCACAATGCATCAAAAATATCTTTCGGTTTTACAGGGACGCCTGTTGATTTGAAAAAATTGCTATCAGGTAACGATGACGAAACTGTCCGGCATTTTCTTCCAGTATATCGCAAACTGTTCCGCCGATAATGATATAATTTTTATCGTATTCTGCAAAATATTCTTTAAATTTTTCTATTCCTCTAACCATTTTATTTCACTTAACAATTGTTCCAGTACCAGTAGCAGCCTACGCGCTGGTCGGTAGGGGGATTGGCGAAATCTACATTTTATCAACAAAAGTATATTCACCCGAACCCGTTTCGATAGCGCCTTTTGTCGGTAACACTACTGTTGCTGTTGTATTTGCAGGGATTTTCACTTTCAAAGTAAATACTCCGTTTTCGATTTTCCAGTCCGAAATGATTTCGCCTTTAATCGAATTGTACGAGCCTTTGGCCCATGTCAGCGAGCCGCCCGGACGGGGATGAATCGTAAAATGCTCATATCCTGGATATTTATCATCAGGATTGACGCCCAAAATATGCCGGAACATCCACTCGCCGACAGCGCCGAAAGCCACATGGTCTAACGAGTTCATTGTCGATTCCTGAATACCCCGTCCCGGAACTACTGCATCCCAACGTTCCCAAATAGTTGTCGCTCCAGCATTTAACGGAAACAGCCACGAAGGAAAACGTTCCGATTCAAGCAGCCGGTAAGCAATATCCGTCCGTCCGTAACGCACAAGTTCTTCCATCATCATTGGGGTAGTAATAAAACCGGTCGAAAGCCGGTAATCATATTCTTCGATGCATTTCACCAGGTATGCAAACGCTTTTTCGCGCAGGTTATCGGGAATCAATCCGAAATTCAGGGCAAGCGCATACGTTCCCTGCGTATTGCCTTCGATATAGCCGTCGTTCCTGATGTATAAAGCGACGATTTTTTCCCGTATTCTGCGGGCTAATTCTCCGTAATGCTCTGCATCGGCGTCATATCCGATTGTGCGGGCGATGTCGGCTACATGTTGGGCGCTGTAAGCGAAAAAGGCTGTAGCGAAAAGGTCGTCATTGATTCCGCCACGTGTTGTATTATAGTCCGATGCGGGCGGATTGACGATCGTATTCGCATTCAGCCAGTCGCCGTTGTGATTGTGGCGTATTTTCCATATCAACTCCGGATTTTCCCTTTCGACGGCGTCAATATGCTTTTTCATAGCTGAATACAGTATTTTCAGCGTATTGACGTCGGCGTAATTCTGATACATCCGCCAGGGGATTATTATTGCGCCTTCGGCCCATCCCGGCGCTCCGATCCAGCCGTTCCAGAAATTTTCGTAAGCCAGCGAGGGTATCATCGAAAAAAACTGTCCGTTGTAAGCGTTTTCGTTCATATCGTATGACAGTTTTGTGTAAAATGCCGCCATATTCATGTTGAACATGCTGCTTTGACAAAAAATGAGTACATCGCCGACTGCGCCGGTGCGTTCGTCGCGCGAAGGGTTATCGTGCATGATGCTGTACATATTATTATGCTGCGTCCATACAATGTTACTGTAGAGTTGGTTGAGTTTGGGATTCGAACATTCAAACACTCCTGTAATCGCAGGGTCGGACGAAACGGCTTTTGCAGTAATCATATCAATTGTCGGCGGGGCGTCAAGTCCCGAAATTTCAGCATATTGGAAGCCATGATAGGTAAACGCGGGGTCGAAATAATCGTCTTTTCCCGACAGGACAAAAGTGTCCACAGCCGAAGCGTATCCAAGGCTTTCGGTGTAAAGACCGCCGTCTTCCTTGAGCCATTCGCCATGCCGTATGGTAATGACGGCGCCCTCTTTTCCTTTGATTTTCAGGGCGCAATGTCCGGCAATATTTTGTCCGAAATTGACCATGTAATTTCCGTTATGCGGTTTGATTTCCACCGGTTTCAGTTCACGGTGCGCACGTATCGGCTCATTTTTTTGCGCCGCCAGATTTCGATTCACTTTATGGTCTTCCGACACATTATCCCACGCAGCGTCGTCGAATCCGGGTTTATTCCAGTCCGGAATGATTTTACGGGCGTCAATGGTTTGTCCGGTAAAGTTGTCGGCACGCCGGATATAACCGTCGGTATTGATTTTCCAGGAACCGTCGGTAATGAACATGTCTTTGGAACCGTCATCGTAAACTATCGCTAATTGGGCGATTAGCCTCCGGTCGAGGGCGTAAAATCCCCGATGCGGAAAACAGCTATTCCATTTTATTCCGCCCATACGCCCGATGCACCAGCCGTCGGCAAGTGTGGCGGCAAGCACATTTTCGCCTGTTTCGAGATGTTCGCTAAGGTCAAAGGTTTGGTATTGAATACGGTTGAAATAATTCGTCCATTCGGGAGCCTGCAACTGTTCGCCGATACGTTTTCCGTTGATCCACATCTCGTAATAACCCAATGCGGAAACGTATAAAAATGCCTGTTTCGGTTGTTTGCCGACGGCAAACGATTTGCGAAGCAATGGAGAAGGAGTGTATGGCGGATTTTTCCAGTATTCTCTGTTGAAATCTTTTGATTTGTAATTATTTTCGACATACGATTTGTAGTTTCTCAATGCCGTATCGGGCTGGTCGCCTATCCATCGGGCCTGCCATTCAAACGGCAGCATGATTCCGGTTACCCAGTATGCCGGCTCGCTCCATTCGGACTCGCCGGAGTTGTTGCTCCAGATTTTCACTTTCCACCAGTAACGTTGCATACTTTTCAAGTGTGCGCCTCCGAAAAGCGTTTGTATCGACTGGTTTGAAGGGACTTTTCCACTGTCCCATACATCTCCCCGACTGTTTGCCAACGCTTCGGGCGATGAGGCTACCAGAATCCGGTATGCCGTCTGTTTCTGATTTTTAGGGGCGTTGCCGGTTTGCTCTATCTTCCACGACAAACGTGGCTGCTCAATGTCTATCCCAAGCGGATTGACCAAATATTCGCATGTCAGCCCTGTGACATAAATTTTCTTTTGCCGCCCTGTTGTCGAATAGCCTGAAACCGAGGTGAAAACGACAATAAATGTAAATAATATAAAAAACTTTTTCATCGTAATATGTTTTATTTGTTCATTTCAAAAGCAATGGCGGGCAAGCCTTCCGGCAGATTAGCGGGCAAGGCAACTTCAATTCCTTCTGCTGTTTTTTTCCAGCGGACGGATTTTCCCGTTTGCAGGCATATCAGTTTACTGTTGCGGGCGAGTTCATTCCCTTTCCAAACAATTTTTTGGGGAATCTTTTCGCCTTCCGGCAAACAAACAACTGCATAGATTTTCTTTCCATCTTTGCTTTGGGTAAACCATGTGTTTTTATCCCTGTAATAACGGGTTATGCGGGTATTGTAAATTGCTTTCCCGTTTTGTTTCAGCCAGTCGCCGATTTCCTTCAGACGGACGATAACTTCACCCGGCATTGTCCCGTCTTTTGCAGGACCAATTCCCAGCGCGAGATTTCCGCCTTTTGCCACAATTTCCACCAGAATATGAATCACTTCCGTACTTGACTTATATGTATCTCCGGGAAAATGTTCCCATGCGCTTCCAAGGGTGATACAACTCTCCCATGGCGTTTCTAACTGTGCGCCGGAAATTTCCTGTTCCGGCGTCTGGTAATTTTCGTATTCGCCGGAGACTGTACGGTCAACTATCAGAAGTTCCGGCTGATATTTTCGCGCCATGCGGGCAATCTTCGGCATGTCAATGTCCTGCTGAGGCGGACGCACCCAGCCGCCATCTAACCAGAAGATGTCTATTTTCCCGTAATCGCCGTTTGTCAGTTCTTCTATCTGGTTGTATGTGTATTCCTTGAATTTATTCCACCTGTCGGGATATTTTTTGACGTTATAATTTACATTGCGGTTGGGCGTTGCAAAGAAATCCCACCAGTAGTACGGACAAAACCAGTCCGGTTTGGAGAAATATGCGCCGATCATAAAGTCTTCTTTACGAAAAGCGTTAAACGTTTCCTTAACAAGGTCGCGACGGGGATTGTCACGAAACGCTCCGTGAGCAATGGAAAAATCCGTCTGTTTAGT
>JAISWE010000007.1 GCA_031271175.1 Bacteroidales bacterium
TCCCGTTCGACATTTTCTGCGAGGAGATACTTCCATACAGGGTAGGCAAGGAAGCATTGGAAAACTGGCGGGAAAAAGCGCTGGCTTCTTTTGCCGACCTGAACAAATCGTTCAGGGAAGATTCGACTGTCACAGCGGTGGAAGCCTGTAGCAGGGTCAATGCCTTGTTGCCTCAGTTCCGGCTGGACAATGATTTTCCTTCTATGAACTATTCCCAGTTAATGGCATCTGCCAGAGGCCCCTGCGAGGCGATGTCAGCGCTGGCTATTTTTTCCATGCGGGCGCTGGGCATTCCAGTCACTTTCGATTACACCCTACAGTGGCCCCGCTCCAAGATCGGACATTCATGGAACGCTGTCTGCGACAGTTCCGGACGGCATGTGTCTTTTATGGGAACGCAATCCAACCCGGGACAGCCGCACCAGGGAACCGTCTATACCAAGAGCAAAGCCTACCGGAAAATGTTTGCCCGTCAAAACCATATCCAAACGGAAGAAGCAAACATTCCTCCGACACTGAAAAATCCGTACATGAAGGATATTTCGCACGAACATGCAAGATGCGCTGATATGGTCGTTCCCGTCCGTTTTCCGGCAGCCGTTCCCACCAGCTACGCCTACCTTGCCACGCTGATTGGTGTCGGAGAGATGGTACGGTGGAACCCCGTTGCGTGGGGAAAAGTAGAAAACCGACACATTCATTATGCTTCCGTAGGAAAAAAACTGTTGTACCTTCCCGTATATTATGCGGATCACCGGCAAACGCCCGCCGGATTCCCCTTTTATCCGGACACAGCGGGCAACATCCGGTACTTTGAACCGGACAGTTCATACAAAGAGATAATATTGTACGAGAGAGGCATATATTATAACCACATGATGAGGGACAGAATGATACGGGGGCGTTTTGAAACCGCCGACCGCCGCGATTTTTCCGATGCGAAAATACTGCATGTGATCACGGCGCTTACACGCTCTTTTAACGAGTTCAGGCCGGAACATCCTGTCGCGTGCCGTTATGTCCGCTATGTACCTCCACCGCGAAGTCTTTGTAACGTAGCCGAAATAGAGTTTTACAACGCCGACGGAAAAGTATTGAAAGGAACGCCTATAGGCACTTCCGGCTCGTATAACTACGGTATGATGACTTTTGACAAGGCTTTCGACGGCAATACGTCCACCTTTTATGACGCTTTGAGCGACGACTCGTGGACAGGCATGGATTTCGGCAAAAGAACGGCCATCGGCAAGATACGTTACCATCCTCGCAAAAATGTGATGAGTATCGAATCGGGGCAAACCTACGAATTGCTGTACTGGAACGGCGCAAAATGGCAGTCATTGGGCAAAAAGACCGCCGAAGACGCCTGCCTGTCGTTCCGGATGCCGGGCAATGCCCTGTTTTACATGCAAACCGTTGGCGAGCCAATCGGCAACGCCTCCATATTCGTGATGGAAGACGACATGCAAAAATGGGTGTTTCAGGATATCGTAGATTATCTTTAATGAATAATGAATAATGAATAATGAAAATATCCACGATATAGATATGCCTGTGAGAAAGGTGAATGAGCAATGGCTCATTGGTAAAATTATGAATTGCATGCGACTTGCGTTGCATGTTCCGCTACCCTTGCCGTCCTCCACCGCATATCAGCCATATCTCCGACAGATCATGAACCGCTTAACAGCAGTCAAAAAAAAACGCTTTGGGAGAATGATACATAAAAAAAATCTTTGGGGAGAATGATATGTCATTTTTTTTTCTTTACTTTGCGTCACTAATTGAAACGAGCATTATTTGAAATTTGAAATTCGATCATATAAATAAACAGGATGATCATGGTAAACCTTAATAGCAATAAAAGATTCGGGCGGCTTATTTGGAAAACGGCCGTATGCTGGTTGGGACTGTGCTTCGCAAGCGTGGCGTTATTGTCCGGCGCAAACCGCGACGCGGAAGGGCGGATCGTCGTCCAGCCGAAGGTGAAAATCTCCGGCACGGAAACGGACAAAGACGGCTTTCCCATGCCGGACGTGACCATTCAAATAAAGGGGAAAACAACAGGGGTAGTAACCGACGGTAAATATGAATATGAGCATCTGTATGAATGTGAGGGTGCATATCAACATGTCGGCGTTGCCGGTCTGACAAAAGAGGCGCCGGCGGGGAACGGCAAAGGCGGCGACAAGATAAAAACGAAAAACCAACGGTTATGTTTTACGCAAGAATCAATAAAATAAAGGTCTTCAACAATCGCGAGGGATTCCTCGGACTGTTCAACCGCGCGGAACTGCGCATTTACGGTTATGCTTCCCCTTCGGGCGGCGCCTCGCTGACGCCGGACGAACTGCTCGCGCTGCCCGACGATGCGGCGCGCCGGCAGCGGTTGCTGGACGCGGTGGCGACGGAAGCGGAACATTTCGCGCAGAGTAGCCATCTCCAAATCGACGGGGTGCGCGACAACCAGACGCTTACTTTCGGCGAAACCGGCATATTGCTCTACCGCAGCGACGCCGTCCCCGACGCGCTCCACCTGCAACTGTGGGTCATCGAGAGCGACGAGGATGTGCGCCGCCTCGCAACGGACATCGACGGCATCATCAACAGCGACGCTTTCAAAGGTCTGGCCACTGCCTTTATCACAGCCCTCGCCGTAAGCAATCCCATCGTCACCGCATCCATAGGGCTGGGAACGGTCTTTGCCAACCTGCTGCGCCAAAAACTCCGCGCCAACAGGGACGATCTCGTCGGCTACTGGCAGGCGGCGCTCCATCGCGCGGAACATTACCCGCACGGCACCCGCGACCGGCAGGATGTGGCAGACACCACAGGCAACCTGCTGGTGGACTATACCCTCTTCGGAATAATTAATAATTAATAATTAATAATGAACAGCGCTGAAATAAATATGGATACGAGCGACGCATATTCGCATGTAAGCGACGCATATTCGCATGTAAGCGACGTATATTCGCGTGTAAATGGCGTATGTTCGCATGTAAATGGCGTATGCGCGCATGTAAATGGCGCATGCGCGCGTGTAAATGGCGTATGCGCGCGTGTAAATGGCGTGTGCGCGCGTGTAAATGGCGTGTGCGCGCGTGTAAATGGCGTATGCGCGCATGTAAATGACGTATGCGCGCGTGTAAATGAAACGAATATTTCTGTAAATGAAATGATCTTTTCAGTAAATGAAATGATCTTTTCAGTAATCAATAATTATAACTCCTTAAAATTCCGGATGGAAACAGCGAACGGCGGCGCCTTTACGCCTGAAATAGAGGCAAAAATAAATTAGTATGGTAACTTTAAATTTTAGAAAAATGAATTATGGTAGTAACAGATACAGATTTGCGTTCAAACCGTCAAGAATATATTTTTACGGGCTTATTTTGGTTTTTATGGCCGTATTAACGATATTCTTTCCACATAATCAGTACGTAAAAATTTTTTGCAGTATATTGCTATTGACCTTTTTTTGTCTCACATATTTTGACAAGAACGCAAGGAAATACAGGGATAGCCATCTCTCTTATTTACCAAAGTGGGTTTTATCGAAATGGACATTTTGGACATGCATGTCAATAGTTCTTGTATCGTCAATATTTCAATTTATTTTATACTGATTGCTATGAATAATAAAAATATCCACGATATAGATATGCCTGTGTCAGGGGTCGCAGCCCCTGTCGGCGGCGGAAGGAACAAAAACCGACATCACGTTCGCACGGGAGCGGGACGCAGACAATGTCGATGGTCGATGCTTAGCCTCGCCCTTTTCCTGTCGTTCTGCGTCTGCAAACCTGTTGCTTCACAGAAGAAACAGGAAGCGGCAAGCGAAATACCCATTGTGGGGTGGTGGGGAATACCGGCGGACGAATCGACGCCGGAACGCTTCCGCGAACTGAAAGCGGCAGGCATCGGCATCAACTTTTCTCCTTATCCGAACATTCAGGCGGTGGAGAAAGCGCTGGATGCGGCGCAAAAAGCAGGAGTAAAAGTGCTGCCCTACTGCCCCGAACTGAAAGCGGAACCGGAAAAAACCGTCCGCCGGCTGATGAAGCATCCTGCCCTTGCCGGCTATCACCTGGCAGACGAGCCGGGCGCAGGCAGTTTTCCCGTACTGGCCGCATGGGTAAGGAAAATACAAGCAGTGGACGCCCATCACGGGTGCTACATCAATCTTTTCCCCAACCATGCGCCTGCGGAGGCGCTCGGAACCGCTACCTACACCGAACATGTGGAAGCTTTCCTGCGTGAAGTGCCCGTTCCCTTCCTCTCCTTCGACTGTTATCCCGTCTTGGAAACTTCAGGACGGCGCAGTCTCAGGGATGGATGGTATGCCAACCTGGAGATAATTTCCGCCACCGCACGAAAGGCAGGCATCCCCTTTTGGGCTTTTGCACTGGCAACAGCGCACAACCCCTATCCCATCCCCACCACAGGGGAACTCAAACTGCAAATGTACAGCAACCTGGCCTACGGCGCACAGACGTTGCAGTATTTCACCTATTGGAACCCCGACACCACTACGTGGAATTTCCATCATGCGCCCATCGACCTGCATGGCAAACGCACTGCGGTATATGACCGCATCCGGCAGGTCAATGCGGAAATACAGCATTATGCAAGCGTGTTTCTGGGCGCAAAAGTTATTTCCGTAGAACATACCGGCAGAGAGATCCCTGCCGGTACCCGCCGCCTCAGCCGCTTGCCGGAACAGGTGAAAAAAATGGATACGGGCGAAAACGGCGCGGTGGTATCGCTGCTGGAAAAAGGAAACAAGCGGTTTTGGGTAATTGTCAACCGCGATTTTCAAAATCCGATGAAACTGACGGTCATCGTCAGCGACGAAGTGAAAAGGGTGTTGAAAGACGGAACGCTCGTCCCGACCGGCGCCTATTCGCAGGAATATGAAGTGGACGCCGGCGACGCAATCATTTTTGCAATTAATAATTAATAATTAATAATTAATAATTAACAATTAATAGTGAATAGTAAATAATAATCAATGAATAACGAATAATAATCAATGAATAATAAATAATAAATAATAATCAATATGTATAAACAAATTAATAATTAATAATAAATAATAATCAATATGAATAAACCAATTAAAAACAGGAATCTTTTGCGAAAGCTATTCCTTATCTTAAGTTGCTGTATGTTTGTGCCGGCAGTGATGGCACAGCAGGGGATTCGCATCGGCGGGACGGTTTCCGACAGGGGCGGCGATGTGATGCCGGGGGTGAATGTCGTTGTGCGCGGAAGCGCCGTCGGCACGGTCACCGACATCAACGGCGAGTTTACGATCACCGTTCCGGGCGACACTTCGGTGTTGCAGTTCAGTTTTGTGGGCTATCAGACGCAAAACGTCGTTGTGGGCAAACGGAAGATCATTTCGGTAGCGTTGAACGAAGAGGCTGCCGCGCTGGAAGAGGTGACCATTGTGGCCTTTGGCACGCAGAAGAAGGAAAGCATGGTGGCCTCCGTCACCACGATTAATCCTGCCGAGCTGAAAGTGCCTTCCAGCAACCTGACCACCGCCTTTGCCGGGCAGATGGCCGGCGTAATTGCCTATCAGCGCAGCGGCGAACCCGGGCAGGACAATGCCGACTTCTTCGTGCGCGGCATCACCACCTTCGGCAACAACACCAGGCCGTTGATCCTGATTGACGGGATAGAGCTGACCAGCACCGACCTTGCGCGTTTGCAGCCGGACGACATCGCCAGCTTCTCCATCATGAAGGACGCCACGGCCACCGCGCTGTACGGCGCACGCGGCGCCAACGGGGTGATACTGGTCACTACCAAACAGGGCAAGGACGGACCGGCAAAGATCTCCCTGCGCATGGAAAACTCATGGTCGATGCCGACCCGCAATATCGAACTGGCCGACCCCGTCACCTACATGCGGCTGGAAAATGAGGCGACGCTTACCCGCGACCCCCTGACCGGACTGCCGGTTTATTCCGACGAAAAGATAGCCGATACCGAATCGGGCAGGGACCCCCTCCGCTTCCCCGCCAACGACTGGTTGGACATGCTGTTCAAAAAATACACCATGAACCAGCGTTACAATTTGAATGTGAGCGGCGGCGGCGGAGTGGCGCGCTATTACGTGGCAGGATCATTCAACCAGGACAACGGAATGTTGAAAATTGACAAACGGCAAAATTTCAACAACAATATCGACAACAAGTCCTATTCCCTGCGCTCGAACGTGAACATCGACATTACCAAAACCACCGAAATAATTGTCCGCCTGAGCGGGACGTTCGACGACTACAGCGGGCCGCTGCTTGGCGGTACGGACATGTACGGGCTGGTCATGCGGTCGAACCCGGTGATGTTTCCCGCCTATTACCCGGTAACGCCCGAAACATCGTACATCAAGCACATCATGTTCGGCAATTACAAAAATCAGTACATCAATCCCTACGCCGAGTCGCTGCGCGGCTACAAGGACCGGAACCGGTCGCAGATACTGGCGCAACTCGAACTGAAACAGGATTTGGGATTCCTCACCGAAGGCTTGTCCGTCAGGGGGATGCTCAACGTATCGCGCCTCTCGATGTTTACCGTCCGGCGGTATTACTACCCGAACTATTATGAAATAGGGCGCTATAACTACGCCACCGGGGAATACGGCGTGTACCGCACCAACGAGGGCAACGACTGGCTGCTTTACGACGAGCCGGGAGGAAGCGACGACCGAGCGACCAATTCCACCTTTTATTTTGAAGGAATGGTCAACTACAACCGCACCTTTGCCGAAAAGCACGCGGTCAGCGGCCTTTTGGTCTATATTGCGCGGCAATCGCTCAACGCCTATACCGGCAACCTGCAACTCTCGCTGCCCTCCCGGAACCTGGGGCTGTCCGGGCGGCTCACCTATTCATACGACAGCCGCTACTCCGGCGAATTTAACTTCGGTTACAACGGTTCGGAACGCTTTGCCGAAGCACACCGCTACGGCTTCTTCCCTTCGGCGGGCGTAGCATGGAACATCTCCAACGAACGCTTCTGGGAACCGCTCCGCACGGTGGTGTCCAATCTGAAATTGAGGTATTCCTACGGGCTGGTGGGCAACGACCGGATCGGCAGCGATAGCGACCGGTTCTTCTACCTGTCGGATATGAACATGACCGACGGCAACCGGTGGATGACCTTCGGCACCGAATATTCTTACTGGTACTCCGGTATCTCCGTTAGCCGCTACGCCAACGAGGACATCACCTGGGAAACCTCCGTCAAGCAGAATTATGCGGCGGAAATCGGCCTGTGGGAGAAACTGTCCATCATCGCCGAATATTTTACCGAACGCCGGTACAACATCCTGATGACCCGCGCTTCCATTCCGCAAACGATGGGCATTGCCAACCGCGGCAACGTGCGTTCCAACGTAGGCGAAGCGACGGGCAAAGGCGTGGATTTGAGCCTGGAATACCAGCAAAACTGGTCGAGCAACTTCTGGACTGCGGCACGCGGCAATTTCACCTTTTCCAGAAGCAAGTACAAAATATATGAAGAGCCGGCCTATACGGAGCCTTGGCGCTACCGCGCCGGACAGTCGCTGAACCAGACCTCCGGCTATCTGGCCGAAAGGCTTTTCGTGGACGACGCGGAAGCCGAAAACTCGCCTCGGCAGGAGATCAGCAGTTACAAATACAGCGGCGGCGACATCAAATACACCGACGTGAACCGCGACGGACGCATCACCGAGATCGACGCCGTACCCATCGGCAACCCCACCGTACCGGAAATCGTTTATGGCTTCGGCGCTTCCGCAGGCTACAAGGGACTGGACGTTTCGATCTTCTTCCAGGGGCTTACCAACGAATCCTTCTGGATCGACCGGAACGCCATATCGCCTTTCGTCGGCCAGCACAACCTGCTGAAAGTGATTGCCGACGACCACTGGTCGGAAGAAAACCGGAACGTGTACGCTTTCTGGCCGCGGCTCAGCACCGACTACAACACCAACAATGCGGTGCACAGCACCTGGTGGATGCGCGACGGCAGTTTCCTCCGCCTCAAACAAGCCGAAATAGGCTATTCCATTGGAGGCAAATGGAGAGAAAAACTGCGGATCGGAACGTTGCGGTTCTACGTCAACGGCACCAACCTGTTCCTGTGGAGCAAATTCAAACTCTGGGACGTCGAAATGGCAGGCAACGGACTGGGATATCCCATCCAGAAAGTCTTCAACTTCGGCCTGAACATTACTTTCAATTAATTTCATCATCCATTAAAATAAGACAATCATGAAAAATATAAGCAACATCATGAACCGGCTTCCGCTGAAAGGCGCATGTCTCGCTTTCGGGCTGCTTGCTTTCAGCGCGTGCGACTACTTGGACGTGGTACCCGAAGGCACCGCCACCTTAGACAACGCTTTTAACGCGCGCATTCAGGCGCGGCGGTACCTCACCACCTGCTACGCCTACCTGACCTCGCACGACGACGGCGCAGCGGTGGACCTCACCGGCGGCGACGAAATATGGATCGACTCCGACATGGATTATCCCACCATCTCGCTGGACGGCATCAAGTATGCCGAAGGCCTGCAAACGGCGGTCAGCCCCCTGTGGAATTACTGGCCTCATTTCTATATGGCGCTGCGCGACTGCAACATCTTTCTCGAAAATGTGAGCAAAGTGCCCGACCTACCCGAATGGGAACGCGACCAGTGGATCGCCGAGGTGAAGGTATTGAAGGCCTACTATCATTTCCTGTTGCTGCGGCAGTACGGCCCTGTGCCGATCGTCCGCGAGAGCCTGTCGATCGACGCAGGCGTGGACGAAGTGCGGGTGAAGCGCGACCCGGCCGACGAAGTGGCCGACTATGCGGCAACGCTCATCAGCCAAGCCATACCCGCCCTGCCCGTCGAAGTATCCAGCCCCAGTGAAGAAAAGGGCAGAATCACGCAGGCCATCGCCCTGACGATAAAGGCGCTGATACGGACGACCATCGCCAGTCCCCTGTTCAATCCCACGCCCGACGTGCCCAAACTGTTTGCTTCTTTGCACAACCACGACGACGCCACGCCGCTGATTTCCCAGACCTACTCGTCCGAAAAATGGGCGCTGGCGGTCGCCGCCTGCGAGGAAGCGCTGGTGGCCTGCGACTCGCTCGGACTGGAACTCTACACCTGGCCGGGCGATCCCATGTACCCCAACATGTCGTCCACCATCCGGAGGCAGATGACGCTGCGCAACGCCTTCTGCAGAAAATGGAACAGCGAAGTCATCTGGGGAGATACAAAAAACACCTCAGGGAATCTTCAAATCAGATGGGGGCTGAGCTTACAAGAAGGTTCGGAATGGCGCGAATATGCCCAGATACGGAAGTACGGCGGGCCTACGCTGAAAGTGGCGGAACAGTTCTACTCGGTCAACGGCGTTCCCATCGAAGAAGACAGGTTCTACAATTATGCCGGACGCTACGATTTGCGGACGGTTGTCGCTACCGACGACCGGCGGCTGTTGCGCAGCAACAGCGTGACGGCCGGGCTGAATTTCAACCGCGAACCGCGTTTTTACGCCTGGCTGGGCTTCGACACCGGCGTGTGGTACGGACAGAATAATTATGACGATACCAATCCCGACAACCTTTACTATGTACGGGCGCGATTCGGTCAAGATCATACGATAAGCGACATAGCCGGTTCGCTTACCGGCTACTTTGTCAAGAAATGGATACATTACCAAAGCCAGCATCGCGCCAAAATGGAATATTTCGCCGAGCCGTACGGCTGGCCTCATTTCCGTCTGGCGGAACTCTACCTGCTCTATGCCGAAGCGCTCAACGAAGCGGAAGACAGCGAAGCCAACCGCAACCTGGCGATAAGCTATCTCGACATGGTGCGCACCCGCGCCGGATTGCAGGGAGTTAAAAACGCATGGCGTACTTTTTCCACGAGACCCAACAAATATGAGACACAATCCGGCCTGCGGGAAATCATCCGGCAGGAGCGCCTGATCGAACTGTGCTTCGAAAGAAAGCGTTTCTGGGACATCCGGCGCTGGATGACCGTCAGCGACCTCTACCAGATACCCGTGCAGGGATGGAACGTGATGCAGAAGGACGCCGCCGACTATTACCAGCCTGTTACCATTTTTGAACAAAAATTCAACATACGCGACTATTTCTGGCCTATACCGAGCGACGAAGTCACCGGCAATCCTAATCTGG
This sequence comes from Bacteroidales bacterium, assembly GCA_031271175.1. Classification (GTDB taxonomy): domain Bacteria; phylum Bacteroidota; class Bacteroidia; order Bacteroidales; family UBA4181; genus JAIRLS01. The sequence goes on from JAISWE010000007.1 coordinate 10,204, forward strand.
TACAAAATATCGGATGGTAAACAAATAGTGAAAAATTAATAATGAATAATTAATAATTAATAATTAAAATAATTTGATTATGAAAAGGATGAAAACAAATATCATGTGTGTCCTCTTAGTGGGAGGACTTACAGGGGCGTTTTTTTCGTGCGGGGAAGAGCATTTGACCGACCGCATCGATCCTAACGCACCCGTGCCGGCGCAGATAGACAAAAACAGCGTCACGGTTCAAAACTTTCCAGGCAGGGCGGTGATCCACTATAGCGTTCCTCGGGACGAGCATCTGCTGTATGTAAAGGCGGTTTACAACCCTGCGGAGGGCGTGACGCGCGAAGCCAAAGCCTCGCTGTATGTCGATTCGCTGGTGGTGGAAGGCTTTGCCGATGCTGGCGAATACCCCATCCGGCTGTACAGCGTAGGCAGGCACGAAAAGGAGTCCGAACCGATCGTCATTCCCGTTTCACCGGGAACGCCCCCCGTGATCTCCGCAGGGGAGACGATCAACATGATCGCCACCTTCGGCGGCATCATCGGCTCGTTCCAAAACGAATCCAGAACGCCGCTCATAGCGGTGCTGCTGGCGGACACTTCCCATACGGGAAAATGGGACCAGTTGAGAGCCTTTAACCTGAACAGCGTTCAATCGTCGTTCAGTTTCATCAACAATATGGATACCACGGATACCGACTTCAGGGTGTATCTGAAAGACCGCTACGGCAACATGTCTCCGCCGGTGGATTTTCGCCTGAGACCCTGGTTTGAGGAGGAAATCCCGAAGGCGACATGGCAGAAATACGTCCTGCCTTCCGATTTCTACGCGGCGACGGAAAGCGAAGATAGATACGGAATGGAGCATCTTTGGGACGGGATATTCACCGAGTTGAACAATTATATTTATGCCACCACCATTGGGCCGGAATTTCCGCATCATTTTACCTTCAAGCTGGGGGTGACAGCCCGCATCAGCCGTGCGCAGATACATCATCGGGTACAGGACGCCTATACGGGTTCACAGCCCAAAAAAGTGGAACTGTGGGGGTCGGGGAGCGACGCTCCGAGCGGCGACCTGTTCGGCGGCGACTGGTTCCTGATCGGACGGCACGACTCGTTCATGCCGTCGGGCAGCACCGGCTCCCCGACACAGGAAGACAAGGACTATGCCACCATGGAAGGCGAAAGGATGCTGATACAGATCACCGACGAGATCCCCGACCCCTACCGCCCCGTCAAGTTTATCCGCGTGCGCACCCATGAAGTATGGTCCGGCTTTTCGGGAGGGCAGGTGATTTATGCCGAATTAGACCTGTTCGGGCAAATCATTAAATAAATCAGTAACGTTTTAACATTCATTGTCATGAAAAAAGTAATCATATTGTTAAGCATTGCCGTCTTTGGGATGGCATCGTGTAAAGACCAGTACGACATTTCCGAAAAGTATGAAGTGCCGGGCGGCATCACTTATCCGGGCAAAGCCGGCGGGGTGATCGTCCGTTCCGGGTACGAACGGGTGGAAGTGCAGTGGCCTGCCGGTACCGATCCGTCGGTGGTAGCAGCGCGTATTTCCTGGAACAACAACATGGGCGACACCCTCATTGCCATCCCGCCGGGGACAGACACCATCCGCTGCCGTATTCCCCTGGCGGCAGGTTTGTATGCCTTTGAGATACGGACGTACAACGAAAAGGGCGACATCTCCGTTCCCGTGGAAATCACCGGAAGGTCGTACGGAACGGTGTATATCAACCGTTTTGTCAATCCCAGAGCGATAGATGTCGTGAAAACCGCCGGCAACAACATCCTGTCCATCGTATGGCTGCCTACCGACCCGGCCTCCGGCGCCCAATACACCGAAATCACCTATACCTCCTCCCTCAGCGGGCAGGAAAAGAAGGTGAAGACGCTCGCTTCGGAAACAACGACGGACATCACGGATTTTGCCTATGAAAAGGGAGGCTTCAAGCACAGCACCGTATATCTGCCCGATTCCCTGTCCATCGACCCGCTGTCTTCCGAAGAACGGACGGTGGACGAATATATGCGGCTGGACAAGAAAAACGCTTCCTTAACGGGTTATTCCTCGCAGGTAAATTCAGACCCCCCCAACATCGCGGCCAATGCCATAGACGGAAGTTATACCAACCGGTGGCATTCCGACAATCAGCCATATCCTCACTGGATAACGGTGAATCTGGGCGTGGGAATCACGGTGTCGCGTTTCGGCGTCTGGCCGTCCACTGTGGACAGACCCGCTGGACAGGTCGATCCGCGGTTCCCCACCAGGGTGAAGTTCGAGGTCAGCATGAACGGCGTCAGTTGGACGAGTCTGGGTGAATACGACTGTGTTGCCGGCACCACACCCGGCGAACGCATCTTTGACGTAACGCCCACTCAGGCGCGACATGTCAGATTCACAGGCGTTTCAACCACCAATACCATCGAAGGCGCCAACTACATGGTCATCGCCGAACTGGATGTTTATTGCAGGTAAAAAAAACAATTAATAATGAATAATTAATAATTAATAATTAATAATGAATAATATCTGTCAGCATCGAAATAAAATTCCTGTGTGTTACAAATCATTATTACCTTCAATAGCAGGTGCGGTTGTCCTTTGTTTCCTTTTGGGATGTAAGCATGAAAACGCAAAAGTTGAATTGCAGTCCATGGAGGTCATCCCTGCTTCGGTAAGACTGGCGGTGAACGGGACGCAACAACTGACCGTCGTCACCGTGCCGGAGAATCTGCCGGATGTGGCGTTCACCTGGACTTCCGACCATTCGGACATTGCCACCGTGTCGGACGACGGGCTGGTGACTGCCCTGCAGACAGGTTCCGCCACGATAAATGTGTCGAGCGGCGAGCTTCAAAAATCGGTGTCGGTGCTCGTCAGCGATCAAATCATTGAGGTGAATCCCCCTTCCGTGATACTGACGGTGAACGGGACACAGCAGCTGACGGCCACAGTGGTGCCGGATATGCCGAATGTGGTCTTGCGCTGGTCGTCGGATGATCCTGCGGTGGCCGTCGTGTCGGATAACGGGCTGGTCACCGCCCGGCAAATGGGCGTCACCACGGTAAGGGTAACCGCCGGCAACATGGAAGAAACGGTGAAAGTGAGCGTTGGCGCAATCGGACAAAGCGAAATTCTAAGCGTACAGAACGGGCATCTCTATCTGGGCGGTAAAAAATTCGCGGAAATCAGTTTCAACAAATTCGACCTTTTCTGGAAACTCTGGGATGCCGCCTATGCAGGTGAAGTAATCAACGACGCACATCCTGCGGTCATCCGGCAGGACGAAGCCCTGAAAGAACTGTCCCAGCATGGTTTTAAAACCATACGCACCTTCTGTCTTCCCTTCTGGTACAAGGATTTTAAAGCAGTTTACGATGACCCGACCAAAAGGCAAAATGTATATTACGCGGCAATAGACAAAATGCTGGAACTTTGTGAGAAGCACCAGCTCAAGATCGTTTATTGTCTCGGTCTGACGGACTTCATCCTTAAAGACTGGGGCTTGCGGGATGATGGCACATACGGGATGATCTACCATGAACACGTGGCGGATTTGATCGGAGATCCCTCTTCCGAGCAGCGGCAGCGCGTGATGACCTATCTGGACGACATTATCCCTCGTTACCGTTCCAGCCCGGCCATTGCCATGTGGGAAATTGCCAATGAAACGACACTGATACCGGATATCGATCCGACTCACATCTACGACGGGCAACGCATACCCACCATGCTGCAACTGTCCGAATTTTACCGCGACGTAACCGCGCGGATCAAGTTGCTGGATCCCGTCCGGTTAGTGAACAACGGCGGAAGCATCTTGCGGGAATATGCCTACGGGCTGTACCACGGAACGGGCTGGAGCAAACGCGACACTTACGGTCAGCACCAGGAAATATTTGACATGCTTTATGCCGACACCGGTCTTGGCGTGGTGGACATCCACTATTATGCCATTGCCGAAGGCGGTTATCGGATTCTCGAAAACGACGGCGTTACGCCGCTCTGGCTGGATTTAAAAAAATACAAAGCCATCGCGGACGATATGGGATTCCCCATATATGTGGGCGAATATGCCGCCTTGCCTGTCAATAAATCAGATACCGAATTCTGGACAAATTATCCCGATTATTTCGACACTTTCGACGGGGATAATGCAGATGCCCTCAGGTGGGTAGGCAAAGCGCTCAACGATGCCGTAAACAGCGGCATTCCGCTGATTCACTGGTGGTGTTACCAGTCGGACAGAGAACAGGATCAGGGAGACCCTCAACGCATGGATCTAGACCTGCAAAGAACGCCCACCCTGTTTCAAATGGTGGTGAACGCCAACCACGAACTGAAAGAAAAACTGGGAATAATTAATAATTAATAATTAATAATTAATAGTGAATAATACATAATACACAATACACAATAAATAGTAAACAATAAATAGTAAACAATAAATAGTAAACAATAAATAGTAAACAATAAATAATAAACAATAAATAATAAATAATAAACAATAAATAATAAACAATAAATAATAAATAATAAATAATAAATAATAAATAATAAATCTTTTTAGTAACTAAATTTTTTAATATCATGAAAACAAAATCATTTTTCTTAACATCCTGGGTACTGGTAGCGGGACTTTCCACAGTATCCTTACAGTCGTGCGGCGATGACGACGACAATACGAAAACCGACGTTGATGCCGTTCCCGTCAAAGTGTATCTTTCCTCGTCTTCGGCGGTCAATACGCTTGTTTTACCCACCACAAGAGACAGCGTTGTCTCGTTCGGAACGGTCAAATACGACGGATCCGATTTGAAGCAGGGAGAAATCCGCGCCACCATTGTCGCAGGCAACAATGCGCTGGTAACAGGGTATAATACCGCCAACAATACCTCGTACTCTCCCCTGCCTTCCTCCTGTTATGAATTGAGCCGGACGACGCTGACGATCGCCGACGGCAAGAATGTTTCGGAAGAAGGACAATTGATCGTCAAAAATGTCGGACAGTTGGATACGGACGCAACGTACCTGTTGCCGGTGACCATACAGTCGCTTGTAGCGGCGGAGCATATCACGCCGGACGACACGAAAAAGACTGCCTACTGGATCGTCAGCTATTCGCCTCCTCCCGTATTACCCGTCTCCATCACGCTGGGACAGCCGGCATCCGGCGCCATTGATTTGACGAGAGGCGAGACGATTACTTTTTCGTGGAATACGGACAGGCCGATAGCAGGCGGTTATACCCTGTCCCTGAGTACGTCGTCGAGCCTGTCAGACCCCTTGACATTTCAAGCTACGGCGACTTCCGTGGAAGTGCCGGCCATTGAGATAGCCGCACTGCTCAACGCTTCCCGAAATGTTTACTGGTCGGTAAAACCGGCAGACCTTTCCATTGAGGCGAATATTGCGGATCCGGTATCTTTTACCATCGGAAAAATCATTTATCCGCTGGGCTTCAATCCTCCCACGCAGGCAATAACCCCTCCCGCCATTGCATCAAGCGCATTCACGCACCTCACCAAGGTCGATCATGGGGACTACGTTACACTGTCCATTGAAAATGACGGCACCTCATACGATAACTGTCATCTTTTCACATCTCCGATAGGCACCGCAGTGAACATCACCCACAACAACCACGGACGGCTGTTCTCTTTTGAATACAAAAGCCCCACCACCTCAACGGACGCCAAACTCTACTGCTGCGTGCGCTACTACATGGAAGACTCTCCGAAAAGAAATTTCTCGGATTTGACCATTCCAGCGGCTACCGAGTGGACGCGATATACCATAGACCTTACACCGGCCATCGACGGGGTGGACAACTGGGCTTTTTTCGTAAACGGAAAGGGAGCCACCGCTATATGGCCTCCTACACCGGTGGAAGATCACTGGTTTGACTTCCAACCGAAACTGGGTTTCGATCCTTATGAAATCTCCATCAGGAAAATTCAGGTAGAACTTTGGTAAAAAATACGATGCAAAGGAAAAAATTTAACGGGATGCAAATGGCCACCGCGATGATCCTGTTCCTGCTTGTACTGGCATGCAACGGCAAAAACAAAGTGGAAGAAGCGCCGGACGAATCCCCCGATCAGGAACAGGAACAGGAGCAGGAACAGGAGGAGCAACCGCTGGATTTTGCCGCGATTCAAGCCGCGTATGACACCTATGGCTTTGTGCTGGACACGGCAGGTCATCCTCTTGAGGGGGTGGTGGTCAGCGACGGCTTTTCCTCCTCCAGAACCGGCAAGGAGGGCATTTACTGGTTCAACCGGCACGCCAACGCCTATTATGTGCATTACTCCGTTCCCGAGAACTGTCGCGTGCCGGTAGATAAAACCACGGGACTTCCTGCTTTTTTCCAGCAGTTGAAGTCAGCGACGAAACGGTATGATTTCATACTGAAACCGATGGAGCATGGCGTAGAAACAACATTCACGCTGGTATGTATCGCAGACCCTCAGGTAAAGACTGTTGCCAATACCAACAGGTTCAAGAACGAAACAGTGGTGGATGTCCGTCAGCACCTGTCCGGCATCGACGGTCCGAAATACGGCGTTGTGCTGGGCGACATCATTTTTGATGTACCGTCGCTGTTTCCCGATATACGATCCGCTATGCATGTGAACAAAACAGGCGTGCCGCTCTTTCAGGCCATCGGCAACCACGACCATTTGTTTGGCGCCGCGAACGAAATAGAGTCGCAGCGCAATTTCGAACGGCAGCTGGGGCCTCTCAATTATTCCTTCAACAGGGGAAACGCCCATATCGTAGTAATGGATAACGTACTGCACCTGTTGGGAAGCGCTTCCACCTACAATGCCGGCTTCACGGCGGAACAGTTCACCTGGCTGCAAAATGATTTGAGTTTCGTTTCGAAAGACAAGCTGCTCCTCTTTTGCGTGCATATTCCTTTTAAAATCGGATCGGTTTCGGGAGGAAGCACGGTGAACAGGAACGCCTATTATACCGAAGTGTTGAATTTGCTTGCGGAATTTCAGGAGGCTCATATCATGGTAGGACATACGCATGACAACAGCAATTACATCCACACGGTGAAAGGCAAACAGATTTACGAACATGTACATGGAACGGCCTGTGGCGCATGGTGGAATTCGACCATAGCCAAAGACGGTACTCCCAACGGCTATGCCATATATACCGTTGACGGATCGACCATTACCAACTGGTATTACAAACCCACGCGATACAGCAAAGACTTTCAAATCAGGCTGTATCGCGGTACCGACGTCTTTACCGGCGGACACGCTTCCAAAAGCTGGCAGTTTATCGCACACAACGCAAAGCAGATCATTGCCAATGTCTGGAACAGCGACCCGGATTGGGTGGTGAAAGTATATGAAGACAATACCCTGACAGGAGTAATGTCTCCCTATACGGACAGCGACTGCTGGGCGGTCGCTTATCATGTGGGGAACAAAGGGCTTTCGGAAACAACGTATGACAAAGCCATGGATCATTTCTACCACTATACCTTGACGGGTAATCCGCAAAAAGTGGAAATCGAAGCCATCGACAGGTTCGGCAACAAGTATTACCAAAGCGCTTTTTGCAGCCCGTCGGCAGCAGATTATCCGGATCAGTACGATTAAACGTTTCGAAATAATTAATAATTAATAATTAATAATTAATAGTCAGAGTAATTTAATAATAGTCATAAGTAATTTAATAATAGTCAAAGTAATTTAATAATAAATTTAAATTTTAATATCATGAAAAAAGCAGTTAAATTGAGTTTTTACAGCATCTTGTGTGCTGTTGTCTTCTTCTCGTGCAAAGAAAAAGAAGAACAGGCGGCTCCCTTGCCGGTAGCGGAATTTTCTTACACCGCCGATGTGGGCAACCCGCTGAACATAAAGTTCACCGACCAGTCGAAAAATGCCGAGAGCCATAGCTGGAATTTCGGCGATCAGAAGGGTACTTCTGTTGAGAAAAATCCCAGCTACATCTATTCCGCTGCCGGAACGTATGTGGTAAGCCTGACGGTGACCAACCTCGACGGGAAAACTGCCAAAAAAGAGCAGAATGTGATCGTTCAGCCACTTGCGCCGGTAGCGAATTTCACCTTCGAAATAGACGAGAGCGATCCGCTGAAGGTTCATTTTACCAACGCTTCGCAAAACGCGACCGTCTATAGCTGGAATTTTGGCGATGGCTCCACTCCCGCTACGGAAGACAATCCTACGCACGTTTATGCCGCCAGTGGCACTTATTCGGTAAGCCTGACGGCGCAAAACAACAACCTGCAATCGAATGCGAAAACAACAGACGTCACCGTAACGGCGACGAGCGTTCCCGAATCGGCCGTAAAAGTGAAAATAGGCAATACCTACACCGATCTGGTACAACAGGGCGACGATGAAATCTATGAAGCCGTTGTGCCGTTCACAGCAGGCCAGCATACATTTACCATCTATATCGCAAACGCGGAACACGGCTTTATCTGGTATAGCGGCAACGGCGGCATCGGCGCTGTAATCGACGAGCATGCAAGCGTTCCCCTCGCCGACATCTACGTGGAAAAGAGCCTCGGACGTCTGGCTCCCGCCACCGACGAAGACCTCATTGATACCAGTCCCCTGTGGGTGAATACGACAAGCGGAGGCGATGTGCTGGTGCGTGTAGATATGAGCCAGACGGATGAAATCCCCAGGTATTATCTCGAACTGCAAAAAAGCGCCGATCCGAATCTTATCCTTGAACAGAATTTCGACCTTTTCGTATGGGGAGGACACTGGCCGTACTATATGACAGGCAGCATTCCTACTCCCAACGATCCCGCATCGGTTGACGGCACGGAAGTCGCAACACGTAGCGGAACCGGAACGGCTATCGGAACGCAGGCCACATCGCCCCTCAACAACGAAAATGCCGCCATGCTCCCCTATCTGAAAAACCGCGGCATGGAAGGATGGAGCATGAACTGCATCTACGAAATGGCAGGCTATGTTCGCTTGAGCAACAGCGCTTCCGCCGGTATCGAGTATCGCGGGATACTCAAAACGCCGGCATTGACCGAACTTGCTGCGCCGACCACCATCACGGTGAAATACGACGCCTGCCGTTTTGCTGCCTCCGAGGAGGTTATCTTCAAAGTGGAAGGGGACGGAACCATTTCGTCGGCCACTTACAAGGATGTGCTCGAAGAGGGCATTACGTATGGCGGCGGTTATACGCCTACCACGTCGGAAACGGATATCACGGTAGGCGGTGGAGCTACCTCGTTTGGCATGACCACAGCCATATCGCCGCCGTGGAGCGGCGTCAATAGCGCTATAAAATACTGGACACGGTTTACCGTCACCGTTGCAGGCGCAACGTCCAACACTAAAATAGTGTGGGATGCTACCGAAGGCGCCGCAACGAGCGCTCAATACCGCTTCTGTATCGACAATATTTCCATCAGGAAATAGACATAAAATTAAAAAAGGTAATGAATCGAAGAGATGTAATAAGAGGAATGGCCGTCGGTGGAGTTTTAGGTTTTGCGGAACCGACGGCCTTTTGTGAAGTGATGGCTGATACGCATACGCCTGTTGATCGGTCGGTACTGAAAGACGACATGAAATTTTGGCTTGAGACGTCGTTGCATCGGGTTTATCCCAATTCGCCTCCGGGCAATCGCGAATTGCCGCTGATGTTGGCCGCCCGAAACGAGAAAATCTCTTTTCAGGCCTGTTTTCGCAATTTGAAAATCAATTCTGTTCTCATAGGGTGCGAAGTGCAAGACATCCCGACCGGATGGGAGGTACGCATCCGAAGAGTAGGCTTTGTACCGCTTCAGCATTTTAATACCTATACGCCGAAAGACGAGTTGGAAGGGCTTGGTTTTATTCCCGGCTTATGCCCCGACCCGCTTTATAACGAGACATCCTGTCATGTGGGGCCGGAAGGCAACGGCGTTTTCTGGATATCGTGCAAGATACCGCAGGATACCGTTCCCGGAAAATATGCTTTATCCGTTTGTTTGACTTTGGAAAATGAATATTCTTACGTGAATTTTACGCGGCCACCATCATGGACGGTCAAATTGCCCGTAACGGTTGATGTCCGGCCATTGGTCATTCGCAGGAGAACGGATTTTCCCGCCACCAACTGGATTTCGGCGGATTCGATATGGGAGTATTACCGGATAGAACCTTGTAGCGACAGGTTTTGGACGCTTGCCGACTCCTATATCGCCAACGTCATAGAACACAATATGGACGTCATCTATACGCCTCTTTTTAACATTCGGCATGAAATACTGGAGCGTCCGGCACAATTACTCAAGGTGAAGAAAACGGCGGAAGACCGGTATGAATTTGATTTCAGCGACGTGCAAAAATGGGTGAGGATAGCGCTGAAACATGGAGCCAACCATATTGAATGGCCTCATTTTTTTACGCCTGCCCCCACAAGCGGCAAATACCCGCAACGAATTTACGAGCGTACGGAACAAAAAATCGGGCAATTGCTGTGGCCGACGGAAACGTTGGCGACATCGGATACCTACCGCAAATTTTTGCAACAGTTTATTCCGGCATTCAGGCAATTTCTCCTGTCGGAAAATATCTTGGAGATGTCGCTGTTTCATTGCGCGGATGAACCCGATGGCGAAACCCAGATCGCCGATTACCGGCAAGCCCGCGCCCTGCTGAAAGAAGTAGCCCCATGGATGAAAGTAATAGACGCCATGAGCGATCCGCATTTTGCAGTAGAAAGGTTGAGCGACATGCCGGTGCCGAGTATTGAAACCGCCCGCCAGTTTGCGCTGGCCAATTGTCCTGCATGGGTATATTTCTGTTGCGGCCCGCGCGACAGGTACTTGCAGCGGCTGCTGGATACGCCCCTGGCAAAAATCCGCATGGCAGGCTGGCTGTTTTACAAGTTGCAGGCCAAAGGGTTTCTTCATTGGGGATACAATTACTGGTTCGTGCTATGCACCGGAACGCCTGTGAATCCTTTCATCGATTCGTCGGCTGCCCATTGGCCGGGAATGCCCACCGGCGACGCTTTTGTCGTGTATCCCGGCGCAGACGGCCCTATTGATTCCATCCGCTGGGAAGTGTTTTCGGAAAGTTTGCAGGATTACGCTTTGCTCCAAAGCGTCGGCATAAAAGCCGACGACGACATGCTGGCAGATATCAAGGATTATAATGACTTTCCCAAAACCGAAACATGGTGGAGGAACATACGTCATAAAATCTTACTTTCAGCATCATAGGACATGAAGAAGATGACCTTTATTCAGATCGAAAAATCTAATAATCAAAAGATTCATGAAAAATCAAAAGACAGTATTGCATAAGTCGATTTTCATTGCATTAGCTGCACTTTTCGCGTCAAATATTTTGGCGCAGAAAGCGCCTAACGAGGCGTCCCAACGGGTAAAAGTCGAAGATTTTATTATTTTCCCGTGGGGTGTTGTGCCGACGCCCGATTTTACAAAGGGCGCATGGGGAGACATGAGCAGCCCCGCCGACCAGATGAAAGACCTGTTCGATTGCGGATACAACACGACGGGCTTTATTCCGATAAAATACCTTCCCTCTGTCGCTTCCTCCCAACTTGCGGCGATTCTTCTCGACGAACGGATCGCGTCCAATCCGGATTCGGTTGTCGCGTATGAAATGCAACAGGATCAACGTGCAATGCTCCACCGGAATGTTACCCTGCAACAGGCGGAAGCAGCCGTTAAGACGGTATTGAACGACATTCCGGCGAAAATACGGAAAACGGTTTATTCCATATACATTAAGGATGAACCGAACGCCTCGCTGTTTCCGAATTTGAATCTCTGGGCGGAGGCTGTCAGGAAACAGGGACTTTTGCCCTACATCAATCTGTTTCCCGATTATGCTTCCAACGAGGTCTTGGGGTCGGACGGCTACGAGAACCACCTGGACGAATTTGTCAATAGTTGTCATCCGGAGTATATTTCGTATGACAACTATTCCCTCTTCGGCGAGACGCTGCACGAAGACCGGTTTTACGGTAACTTGGAATCGGTCAGGAAAAAATCCCTGCAACATGGCATCCCTTTTTGGAACGTGATCCTCAGCAATACGCATTACAATTACGCCGAGCCTTCGCCGGCAACGTTGAGCGTTCAAGTGTATTCCACCTTGGCTTACGGCGGAAGGGGTATCGGCTATTTCACGCATTATGCGCCGAAACGCGACGATTACCGGTTGGCGCCGGTTGACCAGTTCGGTTACCGTACCAAAACATGGGAATGGGTGCGCAACCTCAACTTGCAGATACATGCTTTGGCGCCGGTGTATTGTACGCTGAAGAGCGTCAATGTGTTCCATACGGGCAATGTGCCGAAAAACGCGCGTGGAATAGCATCCGCCGTTCATCTACAGTCCATCGGCGAAGGCCGGTTGCTGGTCGGCGAATTTGTCGATCCAGCAGGTAAACCCTATTTGCTCATTGTCAATAAAGACCTCAAGACATCGGTTTACCTGAATGTGTCCTTCAAAAAGAAAGGCAAAATCATGGCTATCAGCCCATACGGTCGAGGCAAAGTAAGGATTGAAGGGATTCAAAACTGGCTTGCACCCGGCGCCGGAGCATTACTAACAGTAGAATAATCCATTATAAAAATAGCTTTCATTTTTAATTTATCAATTATGAGCAGACAAATAATCCGATTATCCCTTTTGCCGGTACTGTCGGCAGTGATGTCGCTTGTGGTTTCATGCGACGAAACGCCCGACTTCATTGATCCGGTAAGAGCCGTTCGCCTGATACCCGAAAGCAACGGCATGATTGTCACCTGGAGAAATCCCCAAAGCCCGATACTGGAGTACGTGGAGGTGTCGTATATCGACCTCAGCGGAGCGCCGCAAAGCATACAGCAACGCAAATTCATCGGCGATCCTTCCTCCGGCTTCAGCACCGCCTACACCCGTTTTGAGATAAGGGATATAAGCGAATACGAGTTCACGCTGGTGGCATGTAGCAGCACGGGGCTTCGGTCGGAGCCGGTCAAAGCTTCGGCGGCGCCCATCGAATCCGCACTGGGACAGTTGCTGAAAAGCATAAAAATATATCAGCCGGTAGATGCCGGCAATATTATCCGGGTGACATGGGATGCCTCCATCGGCAGTGACTTGTTCGTATCGGTAGCGTACCCGAAATCCGGCGTAACGGAAACCGTCACGTTTGCCTCCGATGCAACGGAAGGCGATATCGCCGACGCCGACATAACGCCGGCGCCGGAAATCACCGTATGGACGCACGACAGTAAAGGCGACGAGAGCCGGAAAACGAGCCTTTTGCTGTCGGCAGAAATCAAACTGCCTTCCTCCGCTTTCAGGATATTGGACGAAACGCCATACTGGACGGAATATACCAAATCGACGTTGCTGTTCGACGGACTGATAGGAGCCCCATGGCATACCGACGCCGACGCCGTCCATCCCTACCCGCATTTTGTGATGGTAGCGTTGGACAGAATGTATGAACTCACGCGGTACGCTCTCTACCCGCGCACCGACGAAATATCCCGTCCGCATACCAACCATCGCGTATTGTTAAGCCTCGAAAATTCGACAGATGAAAAATTCTGGACTGATACCGGCATCTTTAATTTTGCACAGGAGATAGAAGATAGAGGCGGTATTAGAGCATATTTCGATGCATGGCATGAAAATCCGCCGCGAGAACTTCCGTGGTTTGTGTATCCTTTTACAGGATATTCCTATGCGCGCTATTTCCGGTTGGAGATTCTGGCGGGAGCCAATCCGTGGTCTATGCTGGACGAAATGGCAGTGTACGGTATTCCTGTTGTAGAATAAATCATTTATTCGTAATATTAAATTGCAAATACGTATGAAGATACTAAAAAATAGGAGGTTATCTACCGTTGGCCGTATCATGCGCCAAACGGTCGCCTGCATGATGATGGCGGTGTTGGGAGCAGCTAATCTTGTTGCCCAGCCGAAACACGCCGTAAGAGGCGTGATTACCGATGCAGCCACCGGAGAGACGTTGCCGGGCGCCAATGTGCATGAGAAAGGTACGCGGCGTGGAGTTGTCTCAGACGTGAATGGAAAATTTTATTTTGAACCCAGCAAGGCAGAGTGTGTGCTGGTATTCTCTTTTATCGGCTATCAAACGCAGGAAATAGTCTATGTGGGACAGCCTGTGATGGATGTGGTGATGGAAGAAGATGCGGGCGAAATAGGCGAAGTAGTGATTGTCGGTTACGGATCGCAGACCAAGGAATCGCTTACCGGCGCCATATCGTCCATTCAGGCTACGGAAATACAGAAATCCACTGCCGCCAGCTTCGGAAACGCTTTGCAGGGACGTATCACCGGTTTGATCTCCGTTCAGAATGCCGGCGGCATGCCCGGCATGGACGACGCCACATTGCTGCTGCGCGGCGCAGCCACCACCAACGGAGCCGACCCGCTCATCCTGATCGACGGCATTCCGCGCGAAACCATCCGTACCCTCGACGTCAACGAAGTGGAAACCGTCAGCGTACTTAAAGACGCTTCCGCTACAGCTGTCTTCGGCGTGCGCGGCGCCAACGGGGTGATCATCATCACTACCAAACGGGGACATGACGGCAAAGCCGAGCTTTCCTTCACCGCTTCGCAGGAATACACCTCCTTTACTCGCCGTCCGGAAAGACTTAGCTCGCTGGAATACATTGATTTGCGCAACGAATCCTATCTCAACAGAGGACTTCCGGAGCTTTATCCCAACTATGTGCGCGAACGGTTCGCCGATCCGCTGGTCGGGCTGGATCCGTCGGATCCCGATTACGAACGGAGGATCGCCCAACGGCAATACATGTATCCCAACCATTATTATTACGGAGAAATTTTCCGCACATGGGCGCCCGAAACACGTTTTAATGCCAATGTACGCGGCGGAACGGACAAAGTGCGCTACTATGTGAACGTTGGCTATATTAACCAGGGAGGGCATTTGAATACCGAGCCGAAATCGCAACTGGGCTACGACCCTTCCATCAAACTGGATCGCTGGAGTTTTCGAACCAATATGGACTATGATGTCAACCATTTTATGAAGGCAAAAATCAATATCGGTACGTACATTGAGAAACAAAACGCGCCTCCGCTCGGGCCATACACCAGCGTTAGCTCGCTGATGTCGAGCATTCTTTCGGAAGTGATCCTGCTCAACCCCTTACATCCTGGGCCTTATACCAATACGTTTTTTGACGACACCACCGACCCGGGAAGAATCATCAAAACGCCTGTAGGCGACCGTTCGCCTTTTACCATGATCAACCGCTGTGGTTATGCGGTGGACACGCGCATTAACCTGAATACGACTTTCGAATTGGATTTTGATTTCAGCCGGATGCTTACCAGCGGGCTGACCATGAAAGCGTCCGTATCGTACGATGTATTGCCGCGAAGCAACATGCAGGCTGTCCGCAGCGAAAAACCATACGTCGCTACGGTGGATTATCTCAACGACCGGCTGATCTTTTCCGAAATCGACGACGCCGAATCAACGATGACCTTGAGCCGCACCACTTCTTCTCAGTTCCGCATTTATTCACAGTTGGCGCTCAATTATTTGCGCACTTTCGGCAGCCATAACGTGAGCGCGCTGTTCCTGGTGCAGCGCGATTCGTGGGAAAGCAGGAATGCCGAACTTCCCTACAACCTGATGGGCGTGGTAGGACGTATTGCTTATAACTACCGGAGCCGCTATTTTGCCGAATGGAACGTGGGGTACAACGGGTCGGAACAGTTTGCCCCTTCGAACCGTTTCGGCTTCTTCCCCGCAGTATCCGTCGGTTGGGCGCTCAGCAACGAAGCATTTCTGGAAGAGGCGGAATGGATGACCTTTTTGAAAATACGCGCTTCTTATGGACTGGTAGGAAGCGATAAACTGGGAAGCTCCCGATTCCTCTACTTGGACGATATCAAAATGGGCGGCGGCTCAGGCGTTGGCGGATTAGGAATGGGCAATACCGTGAACATCAACTTGATAGGCAACCCGCATCTTCAGTGGGAACAGGCAGCCAAGACCAATGTAGGCATCGATTTTACCCTGTTTGAGCAACTGAAGGGCGCTATAGACTATTTTATGGAAAAACGGGAGAACATCCTGCTGTCAAGAGGATTGGTGCCTGCTTTTCAGGGAATATCTTCGAGCGCCCTTGCCAAAGAAAACCTCGGACGAATCAACAACCAAGGGATTGAGTTCGAACTGTCCTACCAGAGGGAAATAGCCCGTGACCTTTTCCTGTATGCGAAAGGGAACATCGCGACCAACCGCAATGAGATCGAATACATTGCCGAAGCCGCCAACGACCCGAGTTTTGCCTATCGTTACCGTCAAACAGGGTATCGTATCGGGCAGCTATGGGGACTGATGGTGGACTGGAACTCGACCGGCAACGGCTATTGGACTTCCCAAAAGGAAATCGACGATAGCGGATTGATTTACGACATCGGAATCCCGCACAAGGGCGACCTGAAATACATAGAACTGAGCGGCGACAATCATATCTCGGAAAAAGACTATGCTCCCATCGGCGATTCAAACATACCGGGAATCACTTATGGACTGGATATCGGCCTGAATTATAAAGGACTGGATGCCTCCGTATTCTTTTCGGGCATAGGGAAATACAGTACCATCTGGAGAGGCTACGGTATTTACGAATTTGCCGTCGCCACAGGCACCTATTACGGTTATCATAAAAATGCCTGGACGGAAGATCGTTACCGCAACGGCGATAAAATCACCTATCCTGCGCTCAGCTCCGAAATAACGTCCAACCATACGGCAAACGATTTTTTCCTGCAAAACAGATCGTTCATTCGCCTGAAGAACGCGGAAATAGGTTATACCTTGCCGGAAAGATGGACAAAGCTTATCAGCGTCAAAAAACTCAGAATACATGTAAAAGGTCAAAATCTTTTCGTATGGGACAAACTGAGGCTACGGCATCAGGATCCTGAAAAAACAAGTCCCACCCAATACCCCATTACCCGGATGGTGGGATGTGGTATTAATGTAACTTTTTAAATATTAATGATATGAAAAACATAAATCATTTCAATAAAAGATTTCAAAAAGTCCTTATCGCAACCGCATGTATCACGTCGGCAGGATGTACCGAAGCGCTCGACAAAGCGCCCGACGGACAAATCAGCATGGCGGAAATATTTGCGGACAATTTCCGCACGGGCGCTTTTTTGAACACAGCCTACAAAAATATACCCGGGTATGCCAATACTTTTTGGTTCGCCACGCGAGGCCCGGTGGTAGTAAGCGACGAAGCGTGGGACTGCGATGATTTCGAGTACTATTCGGGCATGGGACCTTCCATGTATAACGGGCAAGTGAGTTCCGACAGTTATCCGATGACCGAACTGATAGGAAGCGGAGGAGCTGCCTCCAGTGGGCGTTACTACAGTCGTTTTTACGAGAGTATCCGGTTTTGCAACTTTTTCCTTGAACGGATCGATGAAGCGAACGTCAGCAACCGGGAAGACAAGAACAGATGGACGGCGGAAGCGCATTTGCTACGGGCATGGTACTATATGGAGTTGCTGCGCTGGTACGGAACGGGCGTCCCCCTGATAGAACACTCCATTGACAACGATATAGAAGCATATTCGGATATGAAAAAGCCCTCTTATCTGGAAGTGGTGGAATTAATCCTTACAGATTGCGAGTTTGCACTGAAAACCACCGAATTGCCGTGGCGTATTACCTCCGGCAGTCAGGCGTACCGCGTCACCAAAGCGCTGGCGGAAGCTATCAAGTCGCGCGTCATACTTTATGCTGCAAGCCCTCTCTACAACGACGGACAAAATTTGTGGGAACGGGCTTACCGGATCAACATGAACGCGCTGCAGAACCTGCGCAACAACGGTTATTCCCTGTACAGCACCGTTGCCACACCAAGCATTTTCCAGAACGACGAACAGCATCCGGGCAATAGCGCCCATTTGCCCAACCGGTATGCAGCGCTGCTCAATGAATATTTCTCCAATAACCAGCAATTTGCAGCAAATCCGAGCGACAAGGAAACCATCTACACTTCCAAAGGAGAAGTATCGGGGCCTATCTGGAACATTGAAGGAATAGGCATACAGGGCAATTACAAGTGCGGCGGAGTGCCTACGCAGGAAATGGTGGACGCCTACGAAACCACCAATGGAGAACCGATATTAGACCTTGCCATACCTTATCTGGACGAGCAGCACACCATCCCGAATTACAACCGGAACAACCATCTCTATGATCCCGGAAATCCTTATGTAAATCGCGATCCCCGTTTTTATGCGTCTGTTTACTACAACGGATCGAAAAGGACTGCACACTGGAGCATCGGAGAAACGCCGGAATGTTTAGACAATTATGTCGCAGGCAGAGAAATACCGGGCTATCGTACCCGCATTATTTCGACCTGGGCGGGCGAGCCGCAGACCGGCATCCACAATTCTTTTCGCGAACAAACCCGTACAGGTTATTACCTGCGTAAATTCATCGCGCCCAATTCGGGAGACAACAACGCCTCCATCAATACGCCCCATGAAAAGATTTTCCGCTTGGGCGAAATCATCCTGAATTGTGCCGAAGCCGCCGCCGAAGCCAATCATTTGGATAGCGCCGCCATTCTGGTCAACCAAATCAGGGCGCGGGTGGACATGCCGCTGCTGGATGTGCCCAATACCCTGTCGAAAGAAGCATTGATTCTGCGCGTCCGGCAGGAACGAAGAGTAGAAATGGCATTTGAAGGACACCGCTATTTTGATGTGAGACGCTGGCAAACGCCCAAAGGCGATCTTTCCGCCACCGACAAATGGGTTACCGCCATGGAAATCACTCGCAACACGGATGGCAGCGGAAACTTTACCGGCTACACCTATACCAGGCGACCGGTGCGTCCCACCGAGCGAATGTGTTATACCAACCGTTTCCTGAAAGCCCCCTTTACCAGGGACGAAGCGGCAAAACTCCTCTCGCTGACGGGAGAAAACTGGCAAAACGAGGGATGGTAAATGAAAAATAAGAATAGGTTTTTAAACCGGATACAATTGAATAAGATGAAATACGGTAAAAAGATTTTCACGATAATAATATGCTGTTTGCCGGCAATATGGGCGCCTGTTCACGCACAGGAACAAACAGGCGCAGTCAACGGCGTGGTAAAAGATGAATACGGCAAACCCTTTGCCGGCGTAGTGGTACGTTCCGAATACGACCGGCATGAAACCGTGAGCGGAGAAGACGGAACATTCGGTCTTTACATCACAGACCTGAGCAAGTATGTCAGCCTGTGGCATGAAGGCTACGGCACGGTGAAAGTCCCTGTAGGAACGGAAAGCGTGGAAGTGCAACTGAAGCCCGATACTTACCGCGCCGACGAACTGATATACGACGGTTTCGGCGTACGCGCCAAATGGCTCACGGCAGGTTCGGCAGTCACGGTGTCGGGAAGCGAACTGGCAAAAACGCCCACCGCCCAGTTGGGGCCTACCCTTGCCGGACGTCTGCCCGGCTTGAATGCGACCCAATACTCTTCGGCATGGGCGCAGATAGGTACCGACTTCAATATCCGCGGCGCCCATGTGGGCGGCACTCAAGTTCCGCTCGTCATTATTGACGGCTTCCTGTTGATGTATGCTCCCGAACAGACATACGAATACATTACGCCGGACGAAATAGAATCAATAACGGTGCTGAAAGACGCTTCCGCTCTGGCGCTCTACGGCATCAAGGGATCGAGGGGCGCTATCGTGATCACTACCAAACGCGGACGACCGGGCAGCCTGAAAGTAAGCCTCACCTTAAGCGGAAACATGCAGGAACCGACTGTCGTACCGTGGCGGGCAAACTCTTCCACCTATGCAAGACTGAACAACGAAGCGGCATATAACGATAATCCCGCCGGCGGAAAATTCCAGCGGTTTACACAAAAACAAATCGACGCTTTCGATTCCGGACTCGACAGGGAACATTATCCCAGTCACGACTGGTACAAAACGTATTTCAAGCCATTTGCCTATATGGAACGCATGGGGTTAAACTTTTCGGGCGGATCGAACCGGGTGCATTTCTATTCCAATTTCAACATCATGCACCAAAACACCAACTTTAATATAGACTCCAACCTCGACAAATACGATCCCACACCCAAATTCTTTTGGGCGAACATCCGTTCCAATGTGGATGTCACACTGAACAAATTTTTCAAAGTGATCCTCAATATTTCCGGAAATATGAAAAGGGAAAACCTGCCGCACGCCGGCATGAACAGCGCCTATTCCGCTATGTTTGGAATGCCGCCGACCATGTACGACCTGATAACGCCGGAAGTCGTCGATCCGATAACAGGTGAAATAGTACAGGAAGGCGGAAAAATCCTTGATTCGAGGGAAAACGGCAGCAATATCTATGCCATGTTCTATCGCTCCGGCTTTGTAAAGCACACCGTCACCAACATCTATTCCAACATTGCGGTAGAAACCGACCTGTCATTCCTGATCAGGGGATTGAAACTCACAGGCTCGATGGGCTATCTCTCCAATAACACAAACAGACTGTTCTCCAGTCAAAACTACGAAGTATGGGAACGCTACGGCGATTGGGACCAACTCACCTTTGTAAGGAAAGGGGCTTCGGAAGACAGCGATTTGAGCTATTCCAAAAGCGCCGACGTTTTCTATCATCTTAATTACAAAGTGCAATTGAACTATGCGCGCACTTTCGGCAAACATCACGTTGGGGCGACAGCTTACGGGATGTTCGCTGACCTGACCACCGGTGCGCCGCTAAGGTGGAAATCCATCTGGTCGGGCGTTACGGCAACCTACGACTACGACGGACGGTACATCCTGACGGCAGGTTCAGGCTATGGCGCTTCCGACCAGTTTGCGCCCGGAAACCGCTTTCACCCCACTCCTGCCGTAGCAGTGGCATGGATACTGTCCAACGAATCGTTCATGAACAACTTTCACTGGATCGATCTCCTGAAAATAAAAGCAAGCTACGGACTTGGAGGCAACGACGACAACAATATGCCCCGCTACCCATACATCAACAACATCACCGCAGGAGGAGCGGAAGCCACCATCGGCAACCCGGGTTACAAACCGGAAATAGTCAAAAAACTGGATTATGGCTTTGAAATAGGCGTAAGGGGATTCCACTTCGCATGGGATATATTTAAAAGCAAATCGGATAATCTGGTAAACGGAGCCACTTCCACCATACCGAGCTATTTCGGAAATCTGGACATGTTTCCGCGTATCAATGCAAGTTCGTTCAAAAACCAAGGCTACGAAATGGAAGCCGGATACTTCAAAACCGTCGGCAGAAACTGGACGGTTCGCGCGGATGGATGGATCTCGCACAGCGAAAACCGATGGGTGAACTTTACCGACGAAACGTTGCGCGACGACACCTACGTCTTTCCCAAACGCTACGACGGATTTGCCGCCGGAACAACATGGGGACTGTTGGTGGACTATAGCGAAGGCAACGGATTTTTCAATTCGCAGGAAGAACTGGACGAATACAGCAAGCGCATTAGCTATTCGTTTAGCGCTCCCCGCGTAGGCGACATCAAGTATCGCGACCTGAACAACGACGGCGTCATAGACGACAGGGATGTTGCGCCGTTGAACAATGGCTACCTTCCCCGATTCATGTACGCTTTTTCCGCCGCCGCTTCTTATAAAAATTTCGATATCAGCATTCTGTTCCAAGGCAGAAAAAGCGAACTTTCATCCATTGCCGGAGTCGCCGGTATCAACGAACAGGCGATAGGCGAAGGACTATATTCGCAAATACACCTGAAAGCATGGACGGAAGAACGTTATGCCGCAGGAGAAGAAATCCGCTTTCCCGCACTCTCGCGGCTGTCCGGCAACGCCAACAACCGCACCAGCGAGTTCTTCATGATAGACCGTTCCTATTTGAGACTGAAAAACGTCGAAATAGGCTACACGCTCCCCAATAAAATCAGTAACGCTGTCGGACTGACCAAAGTGAGGGCTACATTGAGCGGACACAACCTGATTACCTGGGACAAGCTCGAAGGATTCGACTTTGGCCCGGAGTCGGGAAATTATAACGAACTGCCGGTATTCAGCGTGTACAATATCGGTCTTACACTGGAATTTTAACGATAAACATCAATAATATGAAGAAGTTCAGCTACATACAGTCAAACATCA
Source organism: Bacteroidales bacterium (assembly GCA_031271175.1). Taxonomy (GTDB): domain Bacteria; phylum Bacteroidota; class Bacteroidia; order Bacteroidales; family UBA4181; genus JAIRLS01. The sequence goes on from JAISWE010000007.1 coordinate 32,428, forward strand.
AGCGTATCGCCGTCGTGGCGATGATGCTCTCCGCCGCTGCATGTTCGAAAATGTTGGATTCGGAAGACGACGGACGCACCGAATATAGCGTTATTTTCAGCAACCGGAACAAGATAACGACTTTTTACACCAGTTGCCTTTCCACACTGGTGGCGCCCAACCTGACATCGGTTTCTTTCTGTGATGAAGGCGTCAATGCTTCCTTATACAAGGATAACAATATCATCCGCTGGTATTCGGGGCTGATCACCACTTCCGAACACGGCATCAACCCGTGGGGAGGCGACCCGTGGGGAAGCGCCTATTCCCTGATACGAAAGAGCAACATCTTTCTTGCACATATCGACAATGAAACATCGCAGATGAACATCGACCAGCGCAACGGCATGAAAGCGGAAGTATTGGCTTACCGGGGCTATTATTTCTGGCAACTGGCAAAGCGTTTCGGCGGAGTGCCCGTTTTCACGGAGCCGCTGCTTCCTTCGCATGACTTTTCGCAAAACGTCCGCCCTACCTTTGGCGATGTGGTGCGTCGGGTGATTGCCGACTGCGAGGAAGCACTCAAAGGCCCCGACACCCCGATAGGCTTTCCCTGGGAATGGTCGCAACGGACAGAAGGACACATCAACCCCGCTACCTGTCATGCGATTATGTCGGAAGCCGTTACCTATGCCGTCAGTCCGCTGTGGTACGACGGAAACATTTCCCGCGAATATGCCACCGAAATAACAGGGCGCGCCCTGTACGAATGTCTTTCCCACGGATATGAGCTGTTCGAAACAGAAAACCTTTCCATCGCCCAAAACGCATACGCACTCTATTTCCTTACAATGGAAGGATGGAATGGAGGAGACAGGGAAACCATTTTCCGTGTAGGCGGACAACTGCGCGTTTGGGCCGACAACGGTTTACCCTCCACTGCGCAGCAGTCCAGCGCCGGTTCCTGCCCGTCACAAAACATCGTGGACTGTTACGAAATGAAAACCACAGGGCTTCCCCCTGTTCTTGGTTATACCGACAGGGAAAAAACCATCCCCAGCATCAACTACGCTTCCGGTTACGACCTCGATCATCCGTATGCAGGACGCGACCCGCGTTTTGACGCATCCATTTATTACAACGGAGCCGTCCGTTTCCTGAATGCTCCTGCCGGACAAAAAGTGGAAACATTTGAAGGCGGCATGGAGGGAATACGCAACAACGATAACCGCTATTCGCCCACAGGCTATTACCTGCGCAAGTACAACCATTGGGATTCACGGCAGGGCAGTTCTATGGACGGCGCCATGAGAATGTTCCGGCTGGCGGAACTCTACTTGAACTTTGCCGAAACAGCCAACCGCTCGCACGGGCCGGATGTACCGGTATCCATCAATCCCGGCTTTAGCATCAGCGCAAGGGATGCAGTGAACGCCATCCGCCGCCGCGCAGGTATGCCCGATTTCCCCGCCGGCATGACTGCCGACGAGTTCGAAACCAAATACCGGAACGAACGCACGGTAGAACTCGCCTTTGAAGGGCATCGCGGATTTGATGTGCGGCGGTGGAAAATCCTGAACGAAACGGACGGCCACATTACCGGAATGAAAATTACCGGAGGCGGAGGAACACCCATATATGAACGTTTTGCATTCGAAGAACGAAAATGCAATACCGACAAATATCTTATTTTCCCCATCAACCTGACGGAAGTACGCAAAATACTCCTTCAAACAGGTAATAACTGGCAAAATCAGGGATGGGACTATTAATTGAAAATTGAAAGTTGAAAATTGAAAGTTGAAAATGAAAAATACTCATCATACAATAAAACCTGTGAAAACAAGATCCGTTTTATTCACTTGGGCGTGGTGCATCCCGACAGCGGTACTGTCGGCCATGTTCTTACCGTCGTGCAGCGACGAGGAGTCCGAAGCCGAACCGGTCAAAGTCTATTTTTCTTCGACGGCAGTTCGTACGGTAATGCTTTTCAGCAAAAACGACACCGCCTTTTCGTTCGGATCGATCCGCTACGACTGGGATAAAGTCAATCAGGGTGAAATCACAGCCATGCTTGCCGGCGGCGGCAACGAATTTTTAGAAAAGTACAATGCCGCAAGAAATACCCAGCATGAACTGTTGCCGGAAAACAATTACAGTTTGAACCATACATCGCTGGTGATTGAAAACGGGAAAAAAATTTCGGAAGAAGGAATGTTTACCGTCAAAAATATCGAACAACTGGATACAAGCAAAACATATTTGCTGCCGGTGACGATTCAATCGCTCAGCGCAACGGCTAATGTAATACCGCACGACCTGAAAAAGACCTCCTGGTGGGTATTGTCCGTCAATATTCCTGAAGAACCGGTGGAGATAGCACCGCCAACGAACGTTTTCAACGTGGCGGGAAGAAATCTGATATCCCTGTTCGTTTACGGGAATTTTCTGGTAACACATGAAACCAACGGTTTGATAAATCTATATGCCTATGATGCGTCCGGTCAAATATTCAGTACAACAAGCTCCTCAACGAATGGCGGATGGAATGTTTTCAATACGCTGATGCCTTCTACGACGGGATTTATTGGAAGATGGGCGGATTCCGGCAATTTGTGGGAATATACTGTTGATCAGTCGGGATTTCTAGCAGGCGATTTCCAAACAAAAGGGACAGGTTTTAACGATTACCTTACGATTACTTCTTCGGTATTTCACGATGCGCTGTTTGGTATAAAATCGACGGGAGAACTGTATGGTATCAAGCGCGAAGGCACGCAGTGGACAAGTATTGCCGTTAAAATGGCCGACGGCTGGAATCAATATTCCAACGTTGTCGCTTACGGCAACGGGATTCTTGCTACCGACAGCAACGGATATTTGTGGTTTTTTACGGTCAACCAGGATCTGTCCATAGATAGCGGGGTGCTTACAGGTACGGGATGGGAGATGTTCCAAAACCTGTTTGTCTTTGGCAACAACCTGCTGACAATTATTGATGATCAGTTGTGGATGTATTCATTCGATTTGGATGGTTATTGGAAAGCCGTACTGCCATAGTTCGCGGCTATGCTTGTATGGCTACTTTGACAACCCTGTCTAACGGGCAAACTCCAATGCTTTCCCGCAAACCGTTTCGTCAAATCGCCCGTCGTCATACACAAGGCGGCCATTCACCCACGTCTTTAACACCGCCGAATGGAAAGTTTGCCCCAGGAAAGGCGACCAGCCGCATTTGTACAGGATATTGCCGGACGTTACCGTCCATGGACGGCGCATATCTACCAATACCAGGTCAGCCCAATAACCTTTGCGTATAAACCCCCGCTCTTTGATCCCGAACAGCATGGCCGGATGATGGCACATCTTTTCCGCCACCTGTTCCGCCGTGATATGACCGCGGTGCGTCAGTTCGAGCATTGCCGCCAGCGAATGCTGTACCAGCGGCCCTCCCGAGGGCGACTTAAAGTAGCTCCGCTGTTTCTCCTCCCACGTGTGGGGGGCATGGTCTGTCGCAACGACGTCAATAGCGCCGTCCAGCAACGCCTGTAGCAGCCCGTCGCGGTCTGCCGCCGTTTTGATGGCGGGATTCCACTTGATGGCCGTTCCGTACTGCCGGTAGTCGGCATCGCAGAACCAGAGATGATGCACGCATACTTCGGCGGTAATGCGTTTTTCCGGAAGCGGCGTCCGGCGGTCGAAAAGTCCGGTTTCCTTGGCCGTGGACAGATGCAGCACATGCAGTCGCGTACCGTATTTCCTTGCCAGCGCTACCGCCTGCGAACAGGAGGCATAGCAGGCTTCTTCGCTTCTGATAAACGGATGACACCACACCGGCACATGTTCGCCGTACTGTTCTCTGTAAAGAGCGGTATTCGTCCTTATAATTTCTTCCTTTTCGCAGTGTACCGCCAGCAAGGCGGGTATTCGACGAAAAATGTCTTCCAGACTGTCGGGCTTGTCCACCAGCATATTGCCGGTGGACGATCCCATGAACATTTTCACGCCGCACACCATGGAAAAATCGCTTTTCAGCATCTCGTCGATATTGTCGTTGGTGGCGCCGATGTAAAAAGAGTAATTGGCAAGCGATTTTGCTCCGGCCGTGTCGAATTTCCGCGCCAACGCTTCCTGCGTAACGGCAGGCGGAAAGGTGTTGGGCATGTCCATGAAAGAAGTGACGCCGCCGGCAACAGCGGCACGGCTTTCGGTACGGATATCGCCTTTGTAGGTCATGCCGGGTTCGCGAAAATGTACCTGATCGTCAATCACGCCGGGCAAAAGATACAAACCCTCGGCAGGATATACCGTAACAGCGCTGCTGTTCAAAAGCGCTTCGGGTATTTCCGCCTCGAAAATATCCGCCATCCTGCCGTCGCATATCAGCACGGATCCTTTCTTCTGTTTGCCCTCATTCACAATAACCGCATCACGGATAAGCTGACGGGAAGTCTTCATAAACCATTCATATTAAAATGTAAAAATACCCCGTCATTTCCATATTTGCAAATAAAGATAAAATAAAGATATAAAAGTGTCTCCCCTGTGGGACTTTGCGAAGAGCGGATGACGCAGTCCGGAGGCTACGCAAAGCGTTTCGAATACCCTTTCATGACTGCGCCGGCGGGACGCTTAGTAATAAAAAACATATCAACGCCTATTTTACCGCCACGTTCCCAAAGAGCGTTTTCCCATCCTGCGCCGACTGTCCGTCGGCTAAGAATATATTATCCTTTGACTACGGCCATCGGGCTTAGCGTCACTTTGATTTTCACCAAATCTGCCTGAAAGTTCATGACTTGCGCAATGTCCTTGTAGGCGGAGGAGGCTTCTTCCAAATCGGATTTTCCGCGAATGGAATGAATGATACCATGCTCGTCCAACTTGCGTTTTTCTTCTTCCAGGTTCAGGCGCTTGATGGCGGCGGTGCGGCTCATCACGCGTCCTGCGCCGTGCGAACAGCTCATGAAACTTTCAGGATTGCCCAACCCCTCGACAATGTAAGATTTCGTTCCCTGTGAACCGGGAATAATACCGGTTTCGCCGGCTTTGGCGGAAGTAGCTCCCTTGCGATGCACCAACACTTTCTTTCCGGA
>JAISWE010000068.1 GCA_031271175.1 Bacteroidales bacterium
TCCATAAAGAACTTGATTTCGCCTTCGCCCCACCAGCCGTTGTTGTTCACGCCCCAGGCCATGTAAACGCCGACGTAGTGACCTTTCCCGCGGATGTTGTCCACAATCGTATAATCCGACGTCTTGTTGGGATTGCTGCGCCGCCACTGTGCGTGGAAATAGGCCGCGTCGTCGGGCACATCCGTCAGCGTGTAGTCAATCTGGTAATACAGCGTCATTGCGTCCTTATCGTTGATATTCTCCATGGTGATTTTGCATTTCTTGCGGAAAGGCATCATCCAGTAACAGTTGAACGCGCTTCCCGGATTCACGCAGACCGCCAGTGAATTTAACGGTGCATACACTCCCCATCCCATGCCGAAGAAGTCGCCGACGGGACATTCCACCGAAGGTTCCTTTTCGTCATCCCAATAGATACGCATAATCGTAAACCGCCAGTTCCCCGTGGGTGTCATCCAGATATGCTGGATGGCGCCGGGGCCTTCCATTTCGGCGATTGTGAACGTTTCGCCGGGTTCAATCCGGATATACGGATTCACTTTCCAGCCCTGTCCCAAGTCGCGGGCGGCATTCGTTGCGTTCGCTACATTCCGTTTGTCTTTGTCCTTCGGGTCGGCCATGCCACCCTTGCCCTTTTCGCCGGTAAAGTTTTCCGGACTGATGGAGCGCGTTTTGGCGTTCGACAAACGATACAGATTGCCCATGTTATTGTCCAGTCCGTTGTAAGGATACTGCTGGGCAAAAACCGATACGGTGAAAAACATCGCCGTAACAAAAATTCCAATACATTTCATGATAAACCAAATTTTAAATTAAACATAATATTTATTCTCGTATTACTCTCATTTCATGTCAAATTTCCGGCACACGACCAGGCTGTAGTAGGCAATGACGCCAAACGCTACTGCCGGAATCCAGTACGCCAGCTCAATACTCGACGAATCGGAGACAATTCCCTGGATTTGCGTCAAAACGGCTGCTCCGGCAATCGCCATGACCATGCCGGCGCCGCCGATTTTGGTGTCGTCGCCCAATCCCCGGATGCCGATGCCGTATATGGTCGGGAACATCAGCGACATGCAGGCCGTAATGCCCATCAGTGCATATACACCGGTGAAACCTTTGCCGTAAACCGTCAGCAGGCAGCAAGCAACTGCCGCAACGGCCAAGGCGGCAAGTATTTTACGCGGTTGAATGTATTTCATCAGTCCGGTGCAGACAAAGCGGGCAATCACAAACAGAATCAGCGACAGGATGTAATACGTGGCGCCGGCCTGTTCCGAAGTCCGGGGAAGTAAATCGTTTAACCCAATCGCCTCGCACATATTATAAAATCCGCCCGCGACCGGTTCCACGCTCCGTAGCGCCTGAACCACCTGCTCCGGCGATGCGGAAGCGCCAAGCGAAGCCACCACGCCGTCCAGATTCAGTTGCTGCATGGCGTAACGGATGACGAAAGACCAGACCGATATTTGTGCACCCACATAGAAAAACTGGGCGACAACGCCCCACACATAGTTCCTGTTTTTCATCAGCCGTTTAAACGTCGCGCCAAACTCCGGTTTCTGTCCGCCTTCCTTCAGATTCGGCATTTTCGTAAACAGGATAGCCAGCAGCAACCCAAACATCACCATGCCCAACACCACGTAGGTCATCGTTACCGAATTTAATTCTCCGCCCTGTATTTCGGCCAGTTCGGAAGCCTGAAGCGCAGATCTCTCGGAAGCGGTGAACAAATTCAGCTGCGACAGAATGAATACCTGGCTGATGACAACACCTGCAATTGCGCCGAAAGGGTTGAACGATTGGGAAAAATTCAGCCGCCGGGTAGCCGTTTCCTCCGGCCCGATGGCGCACACGTACGAGTTGGCAGATGTCTCCAGCACGGAAAGACCGGCAAACAATATGAAAATCGCTACCAGATACATGATAAAACTCACTTCCGCATTGATTTGCAGACAAAGCATCGCCGGATAGAACAGGAAACACCCGCCGGCATAGAGCACCAGTCCCAGCAATACGCCGGACTTGTACGTATATTTTTTGATAAAAAGCGCCCCGGGAACAGCGCAGCAGCCGTATCCGAGCAAGTAACACACAACCTGTATCCAGGCCGTTTTGGAATCGGACAGACTCATGATTCGCTTAAAGGCTGCCAGCATGGTATCGGTCAGATTGTTCGGCAGCGCCCACGCAAAAAACAGCGTTGTTAATAAAATAAACGGCCAGAGCACATTCTTAAGTACAATTTTCTGTTTCATGATATAATAAATATAGTTTTAATCCATTTTATACGCTTAATCGTTTAACTATAAAGTAAAAAACTAATTATTGACAGGGCTATTCACAAGGGAAGCCTGTAATTCCACACATTTCCTCTCTCCGGAAGGTTCTTTAATTTGCTCAACCAGCAGTTCCACCGCTATCCTTCCCATTTCCGGCAACGGTTGAAATATATACGGGATCGGGATGTCCATAAAATCAAAAGCGTCGCTTTTATCAAAACATACCACCTTCAAATCTTCCGGAATCCGCCGGTTCATATTCATCAGTTGCTTAATACCCAGCATGGACAGCGTATTGGTTGCAAAAAATATGCCGTCGATACGGTTCTCTTTCAGCAACAGGCTTTCTATTGCAATGGGAATATCGTTTGAAATCGTCGAGTAATTAATTTCTTTTACAAAGTCCGGATTATAAAATCCATGTTCGGTAATCGCGTCGATATACCCTCTCTTCCGCTCCCGCATGTGCTGCAACCGGCTTTTATAAATAATCAGCCCGATATTCCTGCAACCTTGCCGGATCAGGCTTTTCACCGCTTTCGCCGACGCATGATAATTATCCACGACAACCGCGCCGGCCTTTATTTCCGCAAAATTGCGGTCGACCAGAACGGTTGGGATATTGCGCTTAACCAACGTTTCAACATAAGGCATCCCATGCTCGGTGGGCACAATGATAAATCCATCCACCTGCCTGCTTTTCAATACGTTGACCATCTTTTCCAGTTTCAGATCGCTTTCATTGGTATTGGTAATAATAACGCTATACCCATATTTTTCCGCATGTTCCTGAATATGAAAAGCTAAATTTGCAAAAAACAAGTTGGAGATGTCGGCCACAATCAGTCCGATTGTCTGAGAGCACCCCATCCTCAAGCCGCGGGCAAGATTATTAGGCTCATAATGCATCTCCTTCGCTTTCAAACGAATTTTTTCAGCCACATCCTTACTCACGCGCCCCTCTTTCTCCTTCCCGTTGAGGACAAGAGAAACCGTTGCCGTAGAAACGCCCAACACTTCAGCTATACTTTTTATGGAAACACGCGCCATCTTTTGTACATTACAATTAAATTCGCAACAAAGATAG
>JAISWE010000161.1 GCA_031271175.1 Bacteroidales bacterium
ATCAAATGGGACATTTCGGAAATACGGGTAACCTGATCATTGCATACGACGGTCATAAAGCCGTCCTGAACTGTAGAAGCGCCGTCGAATTTACCGAATTGCAGGGAAACGGCGAAAGTACGGAAACATCATACCAGCCGCCCGTAGTACGTTTTCTCTTCCAAAGCGCACAAGTCATAGAAGGCAGTGGCGAACTCAAGCAACTGCACGAAATCCTCCGTCCGCGTTACGCCTTTACCTACGCCAACACGAAAGAGATGTCCATCAAAGACACCGTTTATATGCGAGGTGTAGCCATTGATATCGCGGCGACTTATTCCACGCAAAACATCATGGAATTTTATGAATATGATTACGCTGCCGTTTATCAGGATGTATTGGAACCGTCCTCCAATTATTTGGAAATTACAGGTTTTGAACAGGTCTGTAGCGAAGTTTACATCATTGAAGGTCATTTTGCCTGTAACGTAATGGAAAAGATCGAAAAGCCTGAAAACGAGGATGAAAATACGCCACCGGTAACGCCAACCTGTGTCCGTATCTCCAACGGACATTTCCGCTTCCTGTCACATTAAAACACCATCATCACAGCAAAATAATTCAAATATGAACTGGAAAACATTCACTTTGCTACTGGTTTGTTCGAATCGGCTTTTTGCTCAAAATTTTTGGGGAAATCCATCTGTTGTAGAAGAAGGCAAACTGGGGCGCTCATCCGCTGAAACAGTACCGAATGCTCGACAACCGGTATGAATATTCCTACATCATTACGGCTATAGCGCCAAAAACCTAACAAAACAAAAGCGCGATATTTATAGTCCGCTGAAGTTCACCTCGTCAAACAGGAGCGAAGGCGTGCGCCACGATGACCCGGTACGGGCGTCGTTCCCGATTTCTACCAGTGATGTCCAGAGTGTCAGCAGATTACCTGTGATGTTCATTTCCGAAACAGGTTTGATCAGTTGTCCGTTTTCAATCAGAAAGCCTTCAATGCCGAATGAAAAATCGCCGGTAGCGCTGTTGCTGTTGCCTCCGTTGAATCCGGTGACCAGTATGCCTTTTTTCAGTTGGGCGATCAGCCCCTGCTGGTCTTTGTTGCCCGGCTGAAAAGTGAGGACGGAGGCGCCGCCGATCGTGGGTTCCATTTTCAGGCGGTGGGCATTGTAGGTGTCAATGAAGTAGGTTTTCAGTACCCCTTTTTCAATAACGGTACGGGTACGGGTGGCGACGCCTTCGTTGTCGAACCGGCGGTTTCCCTGTGCCAGCGGCAGATGGGGTTCGTCGGTCAGCGTCAATTTGTCGCAGGCGATTTTTTGCTCCAGTTTGTCCAGCAGGAAGGAGTCTTTCTGCGCCAGCGCATTGCCATTCATAGCGGCAATCATGGGAGAAAGAAGCCTGCCGACGTTCATGTTGTCCACTATCATCGGGTATTTTCCCGACTTGATTTTTTCCTGTCCGAGTTTGTTCAGGGCGCGTTCCAACGCTTTTTTGCCGATGCCTTCTTTTTGCAGTTGCTTCCAGAACAGGGAAACATCGTACCACCATGATTCCGGACGGGCATTGCCTTCGCCTTTGAGCGAGACTTCGGCGCTGAGAGTGCAGGAAGTCATTGCTTTTTCTCCTTCAAAACCATTGCTGTCGATCAGATAGCTATGTTCTTCGCTGTCGCCGTATGATCCGGTAACGGAAATGATGCGATCATCGGTTATATAAACTTCTTCTACAGTCGCTTTGATCAATTGCAGCATGTCTTCGGGTTGCAATTGTGCTATCTGTCTGTCGAAACCCTCGTCAGGCGCATCGTTGCCCCTGTAGTATCTTTCCGGCGCCGGCAAAGACCGGTTCGGATCCTCCGCCAAATAGCGGGTTGAATCAATGGCGTTTTGGACAAATCTTTTCAGTTCGTTTATTTCCAGCCGGTTGGTTGAAAATATGCCGTACCGGCCGTCCACGAACAGAGTCAATGTCAATTGGTTTTGCGCCGACTGTTGCAGCGTTTCGAGTTGGGTATTGCGGTATTCGAATGATCTTTCGGTGCCGGTGACAACAGCTATCCTGCTGGCAGAGCATCCGCTTTCTTTGGCAAATGATAGTAATTGATGTGCAAGTTTTTTGTATTCTTTTGAAATCATAATGCTTGTTATTTGAATGAGTCGGTGTCCTGCGGTTTTTATATTCCGCCTACGGTAAGTTTTTTCACCAGCACGGAAGGTAATCCCTGCGTGACGGGCATACTTTGTCCGTTTTTTCCACATGTCCATGTACTGTTGTCCAGCAGCAGGTTGTCGGATACCATCGTCACGTCGGCAAGCGCTTTAGGCCCGTTGCCGATAATGTTAATATCTTTGATGGGTTGCGTAAGTTTTCCGTTTTCAATCAGATACCCTGATTTTACGAAAAAAGTGAAGTTGCCGGCGCCGATTTGTACTTGTCCGTTGGTGAACTTATCCGCGTAAACGCCTTTTTTCACGCTATGGATGATTTCTTCTTCACTCATATTACCGTTTTCCATGTAAGTGCAGCGCATTCGCGGCATGGGCGCATACCGGAACGATTCGCGCCGTCCGTTGCCCGTGGAGGGAATGCCGTAATGCCGTGCACTGATGCGGTCGTGCAGGTAACTGGTTAGCACACCGCCCGTAACAATATAGGTTTTCTGGCTCGGAATGCCTTCGTCGTCGAAATTGATAGCGCCGCGGTTTCCGACAATGGTTCCGTCGTCCACCACATTGATGTGTTCGTTGCACACTTTTTTACCCAGCAGGTCGGAAAAAATGGAGATGTTTTTACGGTTGAAGTCGGCTTCAAAAGCGTGACCGATGGCTTCGTGCAGCAGAATGCCCGATCCTCCGGCAGCCATCACGACCGGCAGTTCGCCGCCTTTCGGTTTCACTGCGGCAAACATGCGCGATGCACCGTCTATCGCTTCACGGCAAACGGTTTCCACCGCATCGTCGGTTAAATACTCCGCACCTTTGCGGAAAGCGCGCGCCGAATGAAAGTTCTCGGTTCTGCCCTTGTCGTTCATGATACAGTATGCGCTCAACGTAACCATCGGCTTATAGTCGCAACACAGTGTTCCTTCGGAATTGTAGAACAAGATATACGAGGTAATATCGGATTGCGACGCCATGACTTTTGCCACACGGGCATCCATAGCGAAACAGCGGTCGTTGATTTTCTGTACGTAGGGCGCTTTGTCTTTCACCGTCACGTCTTCCCACGATTGTACGATAGGATAGTAATCGGCAAATACCGGTTCGCTCACATTAACGGCTGCGGTGGTCTTCGCGTTGCCCGATGCGATGCGTGATGCAGTATGCGCGGCTTTCAGCATTTCTTCCAACCTGATGTCTTCCGCATAGGCATAACCCGTCTGATCGCCTACGACGACTCTTACGCCCACGCCATAGTCAATATTGGAGGACACGCGATTCACGGCGCCGTCCTGCAATGAAAGGTAGTTGTTAAAAGTGTGTTCAAAATACAGGTCGGCATAATCGGCTCCTTTTGCAAGGGCTGAAGCCATCACTTTTTTCAAATCGTTTTCACTCACGCCAAAATGATCCATCATCAGCGCAACCGCTGTTTTTGGATTCGTGCATGATGTCGTCATCAACAAATCCGGCAATAATACCGCTCCCATCAACGCCATACCTCCCTTTCCGATAAAATTTCGCCTTTCCATTTCATGTATTTTACTGTTTAAAAACGGCGCAAGATACAAAGTTATTTCGACAAATGAAAACTGAAATACACCGGCGGATGTATTTCTATTTGTCGCATCCGCCCAAGTCCGCACCTTACAGACGGCTATTTTTTTTGATCGTCTTTTTGTAAAAACTTTATCCGGTCTAAATAAGCCCGAATCATTGTCAAGCAAAAAAAAAGATGTATTTTTGTCGGCTTAAATATAAATAAAAAATAAAATAATCGACAACATGGCAAAAGAAGGAAAGTATGTCACTTGTGACGGCAACTATGCGGCGGCGCACGTTGCATACATGTTCAGTGAAGTAGCGGCGATCTATCCCATCACGCCGTCATCGACGATGGCG
>JAISWE010000054.1 GCA_031271175.1 Bacteroidales bacterium
CAGTACATCTCGTGTTTGTCCATGTTCTGCCAGCGTTTTTCGAGGCCGGTGAGCGTGTAGAAAGTGTTGATGTATCCGTCGGGCTGCTGTGCGGCGGCAAACTTGTCGATCCATTCGTCAGCTTTCTTTTCCAGTTCGGGATCGGGATTGTTTTGCAGCGTGTAGGCAATGCCTTCGAGCGCCTTGTAAACGTCCGAATCGTCGAAGAAGATGCCCGAATGTTCGCCTTCGCCCCTGGCGGCATTCTCGAAGTTCCGGATTCGTCCGGTCTGATGCTCAATCTGGTCGATGCAGACGGCCAGTGTCGTGGAGGCATGGCTTTTCAGTCGCGGCGCCCAGAAATGGTCGGTGATCTTCACGTGCGAAAAATCTACCGGCGCAATCATCTTGAAAGGCTGTTCCTTTCCGTTGTTTCCGCAGCCGTATAATGCGGCGCAGAAAAATGTCAGTGCAAAAAATCTTTTCATTTGTCTTGGCTATAAAAATAAAAAGTTGTAAACTTATCACTTTTTTTTTAATTATCAATAATTTTGTATTTTTGTTCATAAATCATTTGTAATGAAAAAAGTTATCTTTCTGATACTGATATCGATGTCCTTTGCGGCAGAGGGACAGTCCCTGCCTGTGGTAAAACCCGGGAAAGTGGGAATGAACGGGCAAAAGTTGAGTTATGCGGATGAAGCCATCCAGCAGTCGATCCGGAAAGGAATGATACCCGGCGCAGTGCTGGCAGTGGTCAGGCACGGGAAAATCGCTTACTTGAAGGCTTACGGCAATAAACAGGTATATCCGGATACCGTCCCGATGACGGCACAGACCGTGTTTGATCTTGCATCGGTAAGCAAATCGGTATCTACGGCCATATCGGCAATGATACTGCTGGAACGCGGGCAATTGCGCCTGCGGGACAATGTATCCATGTATATTCCCGAATTTCAGCCATGGACGGACACCATTACCGGACACAGCAGGAACATTCGGATTATCGACCTGCTAACACATACTTCCGGTTTGCCTCCCTATGCATCGGTGGAAGAGCTGAAACAACTGTATGCAACGCCCGATCCCGACGGCCTGATCGCTTACATATCCTGTGTGCCGCGCAATAATGAGCCGGCCACCGTGTTTGACTACAGTTGTTTGAATTTCATTACTTTACAGCGAATTATCGAAAACATTTCGGGAATGAGTTTGCAGGAATTTGCACGGCGCAATATTTTCTATCCCCTGAAAATGACGCACACCGATTATAATCCTGCGGGTGAAACGCTGGCATGGGTTGCTCCGACGGCAGTGCAGGCCGACGGTTCCATGTTGAAAGGAAAGGTGCACGATCCTTTGGCAAATGTGATGAACGGTGGCATATCCGGCAATGCAGGCGTTTTTTCCAACGCCGAAGACTTATGCGTGCTGGCAGCCATGCTGCTGAACAATGGCGAAATCAACGGAATACGCATACTCAGTCCCTTGACTGTACGTGCCATGCGCACGGTGCCTGCCGGATATGAAAAATTCGGAAGATCTTTGGGCTGGGACGTCTTTTCCCCCTATGCCAAAGACGGCGACCTGTTCGATGCCTCGGCTTATGGACATACCGGATATACGGGTACGGCCATCACGATTGATCCGGAAACCGGTACGGCGGTCATCTTGCTGACCAATCGCGTGCATCCCAACGACAGAGCCGGTATCACACGCCTGTACGATATTGTGGCAACTACCGTTGCGGCTGCCATCGAAAAACTGTAGCCGCGCTCTTTCGGGCAAATTCGTCGTATTACAGCATGTTTTTATAACTTTCGTAAAGTTTCATTACCTGTACAACAAAGGCATAGGTTTCCTTTCCCCGGCAACGGCCGTGACGGACTTCCGGAAGGTTGTAGCACGCGGGGTCTGTCTTGCGAAGGAGGCAGGAATCAACATTGTTTTCCCAGATGGAGGCATTTTTGCCGTATTTCCCTGCAATCCTGTGTGCATCCAACACGTGTCCGGGGCCAATGTTGTACGATGCCAGTACGAATTTGATTCTTTCGTTTTTATCCGGCACATATTTGGACAGCATATAATCTAAGTATTTGATATATTTCACTCCGGCCGCAATATGTTTTTCGGGAGAAGAGGTGGTGTCCACGCCGAAGTTTTTCATGGTGGCCGGCATCATCTGCATCAGGCCGTACGCGCCCGCTCTGGAACGGGCGTCGGGCTTAAACCGCGATTCCTGGCAAACCAGCGAAGCCAGCAACTTCCAGTCCCAGCCGATTTCCGTGGAATATTTCCTGAAAAGGTTGTCGTACTGCGATATGCTGACGACAGGAAAGAGGCCGTCTTCGTCCAACGGTCGCACCGTCACCGCAGTCTGTGTTCTTTCCTCCAACCGGTAAACAGACAAACTGTCTGCCCATATACCTGATACGGTGACGGTTGCGAACAATAAGACTTTTTTGCTTTTGATTATTTTTTGCGCTACGGTTTTTAATTTCATTCATGATCAATTATGTTTGCACTTGAGAGCTTAATCGTAAAAAGCCCATGAAACGCCGAATTTGACCCTGAACAGGTTCAGGGGGTATCGGTACACCATAAAATATTCATCACCAAGCGGCTTAATAAGGGAATACAACCCTTCCGTCTTCACGAAAAAGCGCGCTTTTTTGATTTGAAAATTCAGGAAAACATCAACAAACGGGAACCCGCCTATTTCCCGATCTTTTTGAAGAAAGAACATCCCGGTGGGCGGCATGTAGTCATAAGCGTAGTAGGGAGTATGATAATTTACGTCCCATCCCAGCTGGATATTCAGCACCTCTTTCACCAGCCAGCCTTCGAAATAAGTAGATTGGTATCCGGCAAAGGCGGGCAGCGGAATGATGTCTGCATTTGAACTGTATTGCCCATACAGGCGGAACAGAAAATGAAGTTTCCACCACCGGATATCTTTTTCGAGGTAGCCGGTTCCTACGATCAACAGTTCCGACGCCTGTTCGGGCTTTGCCGACCGGTTGAAATATACATAACGGTTCAGGTGCGAGAGAGATACACCTGCTTTGAAGCGGTAGTGCGGCATCAGAAATTCACCGCGTAGCCGGATTTCCTGGGAAGGATCGAAATCCGTTTTCCATTCCACCAGATTGGAAGCATATTCTTTCAGGAAATAGCCCGGCTTTGCATTTTCGATGCTTCCTCCCAGCAGCAGGGTGTTTTTTCCTTTATCCGTATAATAATGAAACCGGATATTGCCGTTAATGTTCATGTTGCCAATCTTATAGCCCGTAAAATAGAAGCGTCCGTTGAAATCCCAGTTCATGTATTTTCCTGTACGGTTGAAAAATCGGCCTGTAACGGCAGTGTTGAAATGTCGTTGGCTTCCCCTGTAAGTGACGATGGAATCTAACCATGAAACGGGCGGAATTTCGCCTCCCCAGCCGGTTTCCGGCAGGGCGTCATTATGGGAAACCATGACGGGATAGGGCAGGATGTTGGTATTGTAGCGATCCGCTTCGTTGAGCAGGCCGATGCTGAAACCGGCCGTCACCCTGTTCCGCTCCTGTTCTCTGATCATCAGTTCGAAATGGTTCTCCAACCGTCTAAAATACAGAGAATCGTGCGTCTGTTGAGTCAGGAAATTCGTTGGCCGTAGCCGGAGATAATTGGCCGTATCGGTATATTCCCGTTTCGTCCATTCGTATTTGAGGGTATGCCGGAGCGTGAAGCGTGACACGTTGACGGAATCCGCCGGATGGCTTTTTTTCGAAAAAAGACGCATTTCCTTCGGCGAATAGGAATGGTTCAGGTAGAAACTGCGGTTCAGCATGACGGTTTTTCCCGACATAGAACGCATGGCATTGGTTTTGGCCGCGTCGGTGTTGAAATTGCGGATGTCGGCCAATCCTCCGTTTTCCCGCATCCGGATGTTGTTCCAATTGAAATTGGCATACATGGCATACTGTTTTCCCCGATAGGCGGAGAACAGCGAAACGGCGTGGTCGGATGAGTTCTGGTTGGGAAACTGTCCGGCGGAAGCGATGATATCATAATCCAGTCCCACATTCCACTTTTCGTTGACATTTTGCGTATGTATCACACTGAGCACGGACTCGTTCTCGGATTTGCTGCCTGCCGAAGAGTAACTCGCCAGGGTAAAAGGCATTTGTGTTTGATAGTAGGTGGTTTCTTCGGGTATATGCATGTAAAGCGCTACATGGTCGGTAAAAATGAAGTCCGACAGCCTTTTTCTCGCATCAAAGCCTGTCGGATAGTAAGAAAGGCCGTTATTGCCCAAATATGCGCCTGTAAAATAATTTCGCATGACCGGATTATTGAT
The DNA here is from genome assembly GCA_031271175.1 of Bacteroidales bacterium. GTDB lineage: Bacteria > Bacteroidota > Bacteroidia > Bacteroidales > UBA4181 > JAIRLS01. Next base: position 4,322 of record JAISWE010000054.1, read on the forward strand.
TTCAAAGCGCGCCAGTGTCGTGTCAATTTCAACTTGTGTGCGGGCGAAAGAATTTTTATCCAGTACCTGATAGGAAAAAATCCTGTTGTGCAGTGTATCCAGCGGATCCGTCAAGCCGATAATCACCGGCGGAATCGAATCGTTCCCGCTGATACTGTCCGCCAGCATTTGACGGTCGATGTCCGTCACGGGAAAAAAATCGCTGTCATGACGGGCAGTGATACCGATACTGTCCACTAGCATTTGACGGTCGATGTCCGTCAGTTCGAAGGCGCAGGTATCCTTTCGGACGTCTGCGCTGTCCGCTAAGACTGTAGTATCCTGACCAATCGTCGTCACGGACATATTTCTCTCCTGTCCACATACCGTTGAGGACATGGAAAAATTCATCCAGAAGACTATGAATGAACACAGTATGAAAAATATGTGTGCATTTTTCATACTGCAAAAATATACGTTTGGAATGAATCCTCCAAATTTTTTAGCTGTTTAAAAAACAGGCGAGGTGATGTGACCCTCGTTTACGGCCTGTTGATCGACATGAAACCGGCGACCGCATTGAGATCGACCGCATTTGCCGTCCGTCCCGCCTGCGCCGTTTCATCGGGTGCGCCCGCCTCTATTTCCGGAGACAGCGGATACAACAAAATAACGTTTGACAGTGAGTTCAAAATCATCAAACTCCTTATGCATACCATTTATATCCGACGTTTTTTTATCTGACGGATAAATATTTTGTACTATCTTTTCTCTGTAAAAAAAAATTTTTTTATTCGCATGCGCTTGGAAAATCCATGTTTTTTATGTAATTTTGCAGGTCGAAATACTTTAAATTTTTATTGAAAGATGAAAACAGAAAATTGTATATCAAGAAAAGAATTTCTAAAAAGGACGTCTCTTGGCGTTTGTGCCGCAACTATAGGCTTACCGGCATTATCCGCCAAAGAGAAGCAGACCTCGGATATCATTCAGGCCAACCGGTGGAGACTGGCATGGCAACCGGAACGGCCTCAGCGCCTCAGCGCCGTGACGCATCAACTTGCGCAAAGAGGTTTGTCCGGCGAATTTGGGCGCAGCCTGGTAAGGGCAGACTGGAGTTTTCCCGAAGTGCAGGATGCGTCGTTGTCCACGCTTCAAAAGTATGCGCTGGCTGCCATGAGTATTGCCCGAAATGCGCCCCTCCGCATATTGCCGGGTGAATTGATCGTTGGTTCGGCTACTTTACTGGAAAGCGCTTATCATGGCGTACCTTTGTTGGATTTTACAACGTATAGAATTGAGTCAACCAGTCATACGACGCTCGGTTTCGAGAAAGTGCTCAAAACGGGATACAAAGGCTTACGCGCCGAAATCAACGAACGCATGAGCCGCGGCGGTTTGGACGATCATGGAGTGGATTTGTTGCAGTCCATGTTGAAAACGCTGGATGCGGCAACAGTATGGCAGCAACGCAATGCCGAGCTGCTCGAACAGCAAATGAAAGCAGCCTCGCCGGAAGAACAAATGGCCTGTCAAGCCTTGATCGATACGCTAAAACAGGTGCCTGAAAACGAACCGCGCAGTTTCCGTGAAGCCCTGCAATCCCTCTGGTCGATGTATGCTTTTCAACGGCTGATGGGAAACTGGCCGGGTATCGGACGCATGGATCAAATGCTGTATCCGTATCTGAGAAAAGACCTGAAGGAAGGCAATATCACATTGGATGAAGCACGGGAACTGATCGCCCATTTCTGGATCAAGGGAACGGAATGGATCGGGACCGTGAACCCTACGGGAGACGCCCAGTTTTATCAAAATGTTATTCTGGGTGGAACGGACAGGGATGGAAACGAAGTAACCAATGAGGTGACATACCTCATTCTGGATGTGATAGAAGAGTTGCATATCAGCGATTATCCGATAGCCGTGCGCCTCAATAAACGCACGCCCGAAAAACTGTTCCGCCGGATAGCGGAAGTGCAGCGTTTCGGCGGCGGTATTGTATCTGTTTACAATGAAGATATGGTGATCGACGGGTTGATCAAGTTTGGTTATCCGGAAGAAGAAGCCCGCGAATTTACCAATGACGGATGCTGGGAGGCGATTATTCCCGGTAAAACGGCGTTTAGTTATTGGCCGTTTGACATGATGCAGTCTTTTTTCCGTGCGCTGCATCTTGATAAGGAACAGGAAACGCCGGTTGAGTACGCCAATTTCGACTCTTTGTACAAGGCTTTTGTGTCGGAATTAGACGGAGAGCTGACGAACATGCATCAGGTTTTGGATAATGCCTGGAGCGATTCACATAATGCTGCGCCGCTGATTTCCATGTTTGTGGAAGGATGTATTGAAAAAGGCAGAGGATATCACGAACGGGGTCCGAAATATTCGGTAAACGGCATTCACGCCGGCGGCGTCACCGATGTGGCCAACAGCCTGCTGGTATTGAAAAAATTAGTATTTGAAGAACAGTACATCGGATTGAACGACTTTGTTAAAATACTGCGCAACAACTGGGACATGAGCGAAGGCATGCGCCGCCTGGTTCAAAATCGCTTTGCATTCTACGGTAACGACGACAGGGAAGGCGACGCCATGATGTGTAAGGTTTATGACGATTATACGGCGCTTATGGCAAAAGTGAAAGATCGGAACGGCGTTTTGCGTCCTTGCGGCATCAGCACGTTCGGCAGGGAAGTGGACTGGAGAATGGTGCGCAGAGCGAACCCTGCCGGCGGAAAAATCGGCGATATCCTTGCCACGAACTGTTCTCCCTCTCCGGGCACCGACAAAAAAGGCCCGACTGCCGTATTGAACTCCTACTGTAAGATGGATTTCACCAAATGCTGTAACGGGGCAACCGTCGAATTGAAAGTCCTGCCCGAATCGGTAAAAGGCGAGAACGGCATACGCGCTTTGGTGGCGCTGGCAAAAGTGTTCAGGGAAAAGAAAGGCTTTTACATGCATATCGATGTGGTGGACACCGCTACGCTGATTGATGCGCAAATGCACCCGGAGAAATACCCGAATCTTCCGGTACGTGTGGCCGGCTGGTCGGCAAGATTCACCACGCTGTGCAAGGAATGGCAGGACATGATTATCCAGCGGACACAGCAGGTAGTGTAGCAATCATTTTTAAGCTACAGGCATATAAAATTAAATGGAGAAAAGTTATAGGATTACCGGAACCCTTATTAAAGCGGCTATTGTGGCGTCGCTGGGCGGGTTGCTCTAATGAAGAAAATCGTCTTTCTTCGCATTGTAGCCATGTTCGTCCTTGTATTGATCATGGGATGTTCAAATGAAGCCGGCAGGCGCAAGCCTGTTCAGGTAGAATTGTTGTCCAACACTTGGCGTTTCACCTCCGGGCAGCCGGCACAAAGCGTGCTGACCGCACAGGCGCCACAGGCCGGCTTAACGATGCTTATTCGCCCGGATGGAATCGAACTTTCGGATATTAAAATTGCAAATTGCTTAAATTTTTAAATATGTCAATATTCTTCAACAAAACACTCTTATTAATGGCGTGCGTTTTATGTGCATGTTGTTCGTGCAGCCGCACGCCGCAGCCGGTTTCGGTCATTTTCGATACCGACATGGGACCCGATTACGACGATGTGGGTGCCTTAACCATCTTGCACGCCCTGGCCGACAGCGGCGAAGTAAAAATACTGGCTACCGTGGCCTCTAACAGGTATGTCCACGCTGTTCCCTGTATCGAACTGCTTAACACTTATTTCGGGCGTCCCGACATACCCTTGGGCGCGCCGCTTGCAGGACCCGACATCAATGATCTCCCGCGTTTTCCCAGCGGCTACTGGGCTGACACGCTGCCTGTCAAATACCCGCACAAGATCAAGCGCACGGCCGACGCGCCGGACGCCGTGCAGGTGTACCGGCAAATACTCAGCGGCCAACCCGACACGAGCGTTACCATTATTACCGTAGGATTCTTCACCAATCTGGCGGCGCTGTTGCAATCGCCCCCCGACCGGTTCAGTGAATTAGACGGGACGGCGCTGGTGAGGAAGAAAGTGCGCCGGCTGGTTTCGATGGCCGGATCGTTTCCGCAAGGACGCGAGTTCAATGTTTTTATCGATTCCACCGCCTCGATCACTGTTTTCAACCAGTGGCCTGTCCCCATCCTGTTGAGCGGCTTCCAGATTGGCGAAGCGATGCTTACCGGTTTGCGGCTGACGGCTGCCGATGTGCAGGGTAATCCTGTGAAAGAGGCGTTCCGTTTAGGTTTGAAAGTGGACGTCAACGGCCGGTACAGTTGGGATCAAACAGCCGTGCTGGTGGGCGTACGCGGTACGCAAAAATATTTCGGTACGGTCAAAGGCCGCATGACGGTGCTGCCCAATGGGAATAACACATGGCAGGACGATCCCGACGGGCCGCACGAACATCTGGTTTGGAAAATGCCCAAAGAACAGCTAACCCGTATCATCGAAGACTTGATGATGTACCAACCCAAATTACGAATTAACAAATAATGCTTGTATCTTTAATTTTGTATGACGGGACGTGTGTTTGACATCCAGCATTTCTGTACCCACGACGGACCGGGCATACGTACGACGGTTTTCCTGAAAGGATGCCCCCTGCGCTGTGACTGGTGTCATAATCCCGAGTCGCAGTATGCAGGAACGGAACTGTTGTTTCACAAAACGCGATGCGTGCATTGCGGCGAATGTGAGAAAGTATGCCCTCAACATGATACACATCGTGTGTTGGCCGACCGCGAATTAAGAAACCGCTATTGTCGGGACTGTTCGCTTTGCCTTCGTGCCTGCACGTATGGAGCCATTGAACCTGTCGGAAAGGAATGGTCTGTGGATGATGTAATGGAAGAAGTTATGCGG
>JAISWE010000089.1 GCA_031271175.1 Bacteroidales bacterium
ATGTCAGCAGGACTTACAATACGCTACGCTACCATTTCTTTGCTTAATGCACAAAGTGTTGTGTCGCCTGTGCGTTTGGCATTGGGGCGTACCATTGCTTTGGTTGATGGGGGTTGTAACGGATTTCCCCTTTCGCTTATTAGCGTATTTTACTGCCTTAACTTTAAGTTTTTAATTACGGAAATTTAAAATCGAAAAGTACAAAAGTATAAAAAAATATTGCAGATACAAATTTTTTTTCGAAAACGAAAAAATTGCGCCGATGGGGCAGGGCATATTAAAATTTGGCGTTTTTGAAAATTCCTTTATATATTTGCATTTTGGTTACCGAAAATAAATGCCGATGAATGCTTTAGTCTGCAAGGATATTGGTTCTTTCAACAGGATTTTTGAGAGTCATTACGAATGGGCTTGTGCCGTTGCCATGACATTTGTCCACGATCTTCCTGTGGCTGAAGACATCGTGTCCGAATCATTTGTTGCCGTGTGGGAAAACAGGGCAACGATCCATACTTCCGTCAGGCCGTACCTGATGAAGGTGATTCGCAATAAATGTTTGAATCACATAAGGTACCTCAAGGCGCAGGAAAAGCTGAAAGATGATGTTAAGATGCAGATGCTTGACTATCAGGAAAATTTTATTCTCGACAGCGAACATCCTTTTAATTATGTGGACAGGAGAGAGATGAACCGGCTGATCGAAGAAGCCATCGATCAACTGCCGCCCCAGTGCCGCCGGATTTTTCTGATGAATCACGTTGAGGAAAAAACATACAGGGAGATAGCGGAAGAACTCCAGATCAGCGAAAATACCATCAAAACGCAACTACGGATCGCCTTTGCCAAACTGAGGCTATCGCTGAAAAACAAGTTTATCCTGCTTTTCTTTTTTAGCATACCACGATTACCGTTCTAACGCACCCGCCGCCGAACGTGCGTTTCGACAGCGAATGAAAATCGGATATTCAATCCGATTTTTTTTCATTTTTTTTGCTATCCTTTTCACCTTTTTTTCTCTCTCGCGTGTATTTAACGTATAAACACATCATTTGTCATGGACAACCATACGATAGACCATTTATTGCACGAATATTTTGAAGGACGGTCTGGCCTTGAAGAACAGCGCCGAATCCTTTTGTGGCTGAACCGGTCGGAAGAACACCGGAGGTATTACAGGGAATGTGCCGAAATATGGGCATTGCAGCATCTTCCGGAGATATCGGACGACAAGGGCGCCGTGCTGCTCGACACGCTGAACCGGTTGATTGCCAGAGGAGAGAAGCCTCGCCGGAGCCTGTGGACGGTCGTAGGACGCATCGCCGCCATTTTCGTTTTGGGCGCTGCTGTCGGTTACGCAACGGTATGGTATGGCCGCGAAGCGGCGTCCGGCAGCCATGACGGCCTGTACACGGAAACAACGGTTCCCAAAGGCTCGCGTTCCAAAATCCGTATGCCCGACGGCACCACCGTGTGGTTGAATGCCGGCAGCCGTTTGACCTGCGGAACCAATTTCGGCAAACATAACCGTACCGTATTGCTGGATGGAGAAGCCCTGTTTGAAGTGGCGCCGGACAGTCTTCATCCGTTCCGAATCAAAACGAAGGAAATTGACGCTGTCGTTTTGGGAACCGTCTTAACCGTAAAAGCCTATGATGATGATCCTATGGTAGAAATAACCCTGTTGAAAGGCAAAACAAGCATCGAACAGCCGGCGGAGGGCAAAACGGTCGCTCTGGCGCCGAATCAGCAAGCCGTTTACGACAAAGCAAGCCGCCAAGTAAGCTTGCAACCTGTTGATGCCGCCAAATATTCCGGATGGGTAACCGGCAAGATCTATTTTGCCGACGAACCGTTCGAAATACTTGCCAAACAACTGGAACGAAGCTATGACATCCCTATCGGCATACGTTCGGAAAAACTGAAAAAAGAAAGATTTTTCGGCTCGTTCGACCGGTCGAAAGGCATCATGCATATCCTGAAAATGATAGATATTGACCACAGTTTTCAATGGTCGCTGAAAAACGACACACTGATCATATCCGACAAATAATTTTTTCCCGATAAAAATGCACCCATTAAATTAAATAACCTATGAAAACAAATAATAGAAGCCATACGAAGTACCATTTTTTCAACAAATACGTAGTGATTTGCCTGTTTCCCATGTGGGTTTTTACGTTATCCGCAGCTTCGCAGAAAGTCGAACTGACGCTGAACATGTACGACGTCAGTATCCGGCAAGTACTCGAAGCCATAGAGGAACAAAGCGAATATTCATTTCTGGTAAGGAGTTCGGAAGTGGATTTGAACCAAAAGGTATCGGTAGAAGCCCGGAATCAAACCGTAACGGAAGTGCTGGACAAGGTATTGACGCCAAAGGATATATCCTATACAGTGACGGACAACCATATCGTTGTGTACAGGAAGGAGAAACCGGCGCCTGTTCAACATTCCGCTGTACAGCAGGGCGTTACGGTTACCGGAACGGTATCGGACGGCAAAGGGGAGCTTTTGCCCGGCGTCAATGTGGTAGTGCTCCACACCGGTAACGGCGCTATTACCGACGCAAACGGGGAATTTACCATTCTTGCCCCCGGCGACACATGTATGTTGGAGTTCAGTTTTGTAGGTTTTCAGACGGAAAGAATCGTCATTGGCCACCGGCGTATTTTTGCCGTGACGCTAAACGAAACGAGTATGGATTTGGAAGAAGTGGTTGTTGTCGGGTATGGAACACAAAGAAAAGAAAGCGTGGTGGGGGCTATAGCCTCGGTGAAACCTGCCAGACTGCAAACTAACCAGTCACGCGCCCTGTCCAATTCGATGGCGGGATTAATCCCCGGCATCATTTCCGTACAGCGAAGCGGTGAACTGGGATACGACCAGTCCGAGTTTTATATCCGCGGAATGAGCACTTTCAGCGGAGGCTCACGAACCCCGCTGGTGCTGGTGGACGGTATCGAACGCAATATGGACAATATTTCCCCCGAAGAGATAGAATCGTTTTCGGTATTGAAAGATGCCGCTGCTACGGCCATATACGGCGTTCGAGGAGCTAACGGTGCCATACTGATCAAAACCAAACGGGGCACGGTAGGCAAACCCCATATATCGGTAAAAGCCGATTACGGCATCACCACGCCTACCCAAATGCCCGAATTTGTAGATGGCCCCAAATACATGGAGATAATCAACGAAGCGGCTGTTCTTTCGGGCGCTGCACGGGGACCTTTTTCTCCCGCCGCAATAGAATATACCCGGTCGCAGGCAGACCCGGAACTGTATCCGGATGTGAACTGGGTGGACGAGGTGATGAAAAAATCCGCTTCCAACCAGAAGATAACAGTAGATGTATCCGGCGGAACGGAACGGTTGCGTTACCGGTTTATTACCGGCGTGTATAATGAAACCGGCATGACGGTGTACGATAAAACTGCTTCGTGGGACGGCAAATACAAATACCGGCGGTACACCGTAAGAAGCAATGTGGATATGCGTTTGACGCCATCCACAGACCTGATTTTCAGCGTAGGCGGTTTCGTCACCGACCGAAATACCCCCGGAGGAGCCGACGGATCGGGAGTGGTGGCCAGAGCAATGCAAACTCCGCCGGTACTTTTTCCCGTAAGATATTCCACAGGCGAATTTGCTCAGGCGCAAGACGCCATCAATCCGTGGATGTGGGCTACACAAACCGGTTACCAGCGACAGGACAACAACGGTGTGCAAAGCTTAGTGACCGTCGGGCAGGATGTGGGAAAGTTATGGCCATCCTTGCAGGGATTGCAGGTAAAAGCCTCTTTTTCATTCGATGCTTACAGCTATCATAACGTGCAAAGATATAAATTCCCAGCCACGTGGATCGCACAGGGACGCGATGCGGACGGAAAACTGATCCTGACCAACATCACCAAAGGCGACGAATTTCTGAACTTTAGCAAAGGGGCAGGAGGAAACCGCCGGGTGTATTTTGAACTGCCGGTTCATTACGAACGCAGTTTCAACCATCATGCCGTCGGCGCCATGCTGCTTTTCAACAGAGACAGCTATATCGACGCCGACGCCAACGATCCCGTTTCCTCCTTTCCGTACAGACATCAGGGACTGGCAGGACGACTGACCTACAATTACCGCTTCAAATATTTTGCCGAAGCCAATTTCGGTTACAATGGTTCCGAAAACTTTGCGTCCGATTACCGGTACGGCTTTTTCCCCTCTTTCGCGCTGGGATGGATGGTCAGTAACGAAAAATTCATGGAAAACATCAGGAACTTCGTTTCCAAACTGAAAATCAGAGGATCGTGGGGTAAAGTAGGAAACGACAATATCGGAGGACGCCGTTTTGCCTATGTGGCCACACTCAATTCCACGGCAGGTTATGCTTTCGGTTATACCGCCGGCAAAAATTACGGAGGATTCAGGGAAGGTGACGCCGCTGTGGATAACCTGTCGTGGGAAATTGCCGAAAAAACCGATTTAGGCGTAGAGATAGCCTTTCGAAATGCGCTGAACCTGACGGTGGATGTTTTTTCAGACAAGCGCACCAACATCTTCCTGCAACGGAAAACCATCACGGAACTTGCCGGATATACCACCATGCCGTGGTCGAACATCGGTGAACTGGACAATAAAGGGATAGAAGCGAGCATGGATTATTTCAGATCGTTCGGAAAAAACTTTTCCGTCTCTTTTATGGGAACCTTTACTTATACGACCAATAAAGTCATCAACGACGACGAACCGGAAGACATTCTCGGAACCAACCGTTCGCGCACAGGTAAAGCGCTGAACATACCCATGCTGATGGTAGCGGAACGGCTGTTGACTGTCGATGACTTCACAGACCCCGTCAAAGGAGAACTCAAACCGGAAATTCCTTCTCAACTGGGACTGCGGGTATTCCCGGGAGATATCCTGTACAAGGATATCAACCGCGATGAAAGCGTTACTGCCGAAGACGAAACATTGGTAGGCGACCCTCTCCTGCCGACTGTTATTTACGGCTTCGGAATCACCGTGCAGTACAAAAAAGTTGACGTAGGGGTCATGTTTCAGGGAGCGGGCAAAACTTCTTTAGTGATGGAAGTATCCGGCACCAACAATTATTTTATTCCGGGCAGCGGCGGACGCGCTTTCGGCAACATTCTTTCCAATGTAGATGACCGCTGGACGGAAGACCGTCCGGCGCAGGATGTCTTCTGGCCTCGCCTGAGCACTACCAATGCCGGAATTAACAACCATGCCTCCACATGGTGGCAAAAAGACGCAAAGTTCATCCGGTTGAAAAACCTTGAACTCGGCTACACCCCTTTCCGGGACGAAACGTCCGTTTTTAAAAGCGTCCGCGTGTTTTTCAGAGGTTCCAACCTGTTCGTGTGGTCGCCTTTCAAACTGTGGGATCCCGAACTGGGCGGAGAAGGATACCGCAAATATCCCATGACCCGATATATGGCTTTAGGATGTGAAATTCATTTTTAATCAAAAATAACAACAACATGAAATCAATTCATTTTATTACGGGAATATTACTGGCAGGTACGCTTGTAACAAACTCCTCCTGCGATGAGTATCTGGACGCTCATCCCGACAATATCATTACGCTGGAAATGGTTTTCGACAGCGAACCCAGAGTGCAGGAATGGCTTGCCGGCATCTACAACCACATCGTGGATCCCACGTGGACGGAACCGCATGATTACGGATACGACATCCTTGCCGACGACATGCAAATACCGGAGGACTGGCGACAGTTCAACTGGTGGCCGATGGACGCGCAAAAGGGCAACTGGTCGCCTTCCACCTACATGTTCAACGACTACTGGACCAGCACCTACCGGGCGGTACGTGCAGCCCGTATCTTCCTGAACCGGGTAAAAGCGCTCCCAGGGCAGTATCTGTCGCAGGACGATGCGGACATGATGAAACTGGAAGCCCGTTTTCTGACGGCGTATTTCTATTCCTGCATGTTGGAACTGTACGGCTCGTTCCCGCTGATCGACCAGTTATTCGAATCGGAAGCCGGTTTGGAGGAGGTAACATTGCCCAGAACGCCCTTTGACGATATCGTTGCGTGGCTGGACGGGGAATTTGTCGATCTTGCCGAACAGTTGCCCGAATCGTTCAATGACGAAGCAACCCGCTACGGAAGACCCACTAAGGGAATGGCGTTAGCATGCAGGGCAAGGATGTGGCTGTTTGCCGCAAGCCCGCTGTTCAACGGCAACCCCTTGCTGGCCAACCTTTCCGATAAAGACGGCGTTCGCCTCTTCCCCACCGCTAAAGACCCAAATAAATGGGTAAAAGCCAAAGAAGCTACCGAAGACCTGCTGGCATTGGGAAGATACGAACTTTACACGGAAAGATTCACAGACGGAGAGATCGATCCGTTCCTCTCTTTCCAGAATACTTTCCTGAAAGGAGGCGACCAAAACAGGGAAATCATTTTTGCAGTGCCGAATAACGGGTATGCGAACCTTGCCAGCCACAGCTCTCCCAAAGGCAATAGCAATGCAGGCAACAACGGTTACAGCATTACGCAACAATTGGCGGATGCCTTTTTTACCAAAAACGGATTGCCCATAGCGAACGATCCCGAATATAAATCCGACGGATACAGCAACGCTGCCATCACCTATCCCCACACGGCATACGACCTGAGCACTCCGGCAAGAACCAAAGGAACAATTACTCCGGCAGGTACGTTCAACATGTATGTCAACCGCGAACCAAGATTCTATATTACGGTGACATACAACGGACTGTACATCCCCACTTACGGCGCCACGACGGAATTTTTTGACGGCGGAAGGGATGGAAAAAACAGCGGCTGGAACTATCCGCCCACAGGCTACCTGAACCGCAAAAAAGTACATCCGGAAGACGCGCCGAGAACAGGAACTTATCCCTACCGACCGGGTATCGCCATGCGACTCGCCGAATTTTACCTGAATTATGCCGAAATATTGAATGAAATAAGTTATGACACCCATCAATCCGCCATCGTTGATTACCTCAACCGCATCCGCAAAAGAGCCGGCATTCCTTTGTACGGCAGCAACGCCGGCGAAATAGCCGTTCCGGCAAATTATGACGCAATGAAAACCGCCATACGGCGCGAACGGAGAGTGGAACTGGCGATGGAGGGCATCCGCTACAGGGATATGCGCCGATGGCTGATCGGAAAAGAACTTTATGACGATCAACCCGTTACCGGAATGAATACCGAGGGGAGCAGTCCGGCCGAATTTTACGCTAATCCGGGCAAAAAAGTGTTTCTACAACGCCACTGGGACGATAAGATGTACCTGTGGCCTGTTCCACAGTCGGCCATGGATAAAAATGCACGGTTGGTACAAAACCCCGGATGGCCGGCCAAATAGTGAATAATGAATAGTGAAATAGTTAAAAAAATGTAATATGAAAAACTTCAGTAAATTAAATTATGTAATGTGCTTTTTAGCCTTGTTTTCTTGCGGCAAATCGGAGAAGGAGAATGTGCCTGCTCCGGTTGCAGGTTTTACTTTCGAGCGGAACGAAGAAAACCTGTTGGAAATACATTTTACCAACACATCGCAAAATGCCGTGTCCTACAGTTGGGATTTCGGTGACAATTCCGCTTATTCGACGGAAAAAGACCCCGTCCACACGTATTCTTACGGTGGCAAGTATCAGGTTACCCTGATTGCCAAAAACAGCGAGAGCGTATCCGATATGGAAACGCAACAGGTGGAAGTGACGCAACCCATAGACCCTAATGCGGCTATCCCCGTAACGGTAAGAATGACGGATCATAATGCCGAGCAGTTGACCATCACTTCCACCGGCGACGGATGGGAACTGGACATGAACGGCAACGATCCGTATTTTTGGCTGGATGCCGCAAAGGATATCGACTTCAGTACGCACTTTATCCTGTCGTTTGAGGCAAAAGTGATGGCCGACAATATGCCGGGGCATCCCAGCTTTATCGTCTTTCTGCAAGAACCCCGCTACCCCGACTACTGTATCGATTGGGATTTGGGATATACTGTCCCGAGCAGCGACTGGACGACCATATCGGTAGATTTGACCGGTGCGAGGGAAACGCCGGATCCCTTCAATACCTTCCGGTGCAAGTTCGGTAAGACCGAAGCCGAAGCCATACGGAAAATAGCCATCCGCAATATTGCAGTGCGCGTCCCCTCCGAAGAAGAAAAAGCCGTTGTCACGGCAAGCATCCGCGGGACAGGCAACGAACGATGCACCGTCGCGCCCGACGGATCGGGGGGCTGGACTATTGTTACGGCAGCAGAGGTCGATCCCTATTTCTTTATAGATGCAGCTTCGCCCATCCTGTTCGGCGCCAACCACCTGCTGACCTTTGAAAGCAAAAACACCGAAGAGGCCGATTTGTGCATGTTTGTCGGAAGTTATGACGGAGGGTTTTATGTAAGCGAACAGAATGCCGCGTTTAGAATTCCCGCTTCCGACGGCTGGGTAAACAATGCCTTTGATCTGTCGTCGGTGCTGTTCTACGGCCCTCCGGTGCCGCTGACATGGATGCGAATACGGATCGGCATTGAAGCAGGCGGCCTTGTCAGAACTGTCAATATCCGGAATATCAAAATTCAACATTAGAAATTTTTAAATTTAATCACTCAATAAAACTAAGTATCATGAAAACAAAAATCAATCTTGTTTTTTGGAGCGCGTTATGCGCCATCACCTTGTTCTCGTGTAAGGAGAAAGAAGAAGCAGCAGCTCCGCTGCCTGTGGCAGGGTTCTCTTTCGTAGCAGAACAGGCCAACCCTCTGACCGTTCATTTCACCGACGAATCGGAAAATGCCAGCTCGTACAAATGGGATTTCGGCGATCAGTCCGCCATTTCCACGGAAAAGGATCCCATACATACCTATGCCGGCGGCGGCACCTATACGGTAAGCCTGACGGCGGTCAACAGCGACGGAAAAAGCGATACCAAAACGCTGAGCGTGGAAGTGATACAGCCGGTGCCGCCCGAAGCCGTCATCGTAGCGAATTTTTCCTTTCAGGCCGGCGAAACCAACTCGCTCATCATCCTGTTTACCGACCAGTCGGAAAATGCCACCGCCTTTAGCTGGAATTTCGGCGACAATTCCGAAATTTCTGCGGAACGAAATCCTACGCACCGATATGCGGCCGGAGGCAGTTATGAGGTAACCCTGACGGCAAGCAACAATAACGGAGCCTCGCAGCAGAAAACAACGACGATCAGTGTAACAGCGCCGGCAGGCCCTGTCGCCGACTTTGAATACCACGTTGATCAGGCCGATCCGATGACCGTTCACTTTACCGATCATTCGGAAAATGCCGTATCGTACAGTTGGAATTTCGGCGACGGTTCGGCCACGAGCAATGCGCAAAACCCCGATCATACGTATGCAGCCGGCGGCGTTTATGAGGTCGTCCTGACGATACAAAACGTCAACGGGGATCAACATCAAAAAACGGTAGAGATAACCATCGTTGATCCTTCCGCCCCTGTTCCCCTGGCGATACGAACGACAGATCACAATGCCACTCAACTGACCATTACGACGGGCGAAGGAGAATGGGAACTGGCCATCACCGGCGGCACCGCTCATTTCTTTCTGGATGCACCGCAGGGCGTCAACATCAGTACCGCTACGCACTATATCCTGTCATTCGAAGCGCAGTTTGTAAGCGGTCAGGGCGACTACCCCATTATCCTGTTCCTGCAGGCGGAAGGCTGGCCTAATTCCATCATCGACCACGATTTGGGTTATAAAATCTCGAACACCAACGAATGGCAAACCCTGTCCATCGACTTGACTTTAGTCAGGAGACCGGGATCGGCCGATCCGAATAATAACGTCAGTCAGCTGTTTCCCGCTACGTTCAACTTCATCAAGTTGTGGTTTAGTGGCATGAGCCAGTCCACTGTCAAAGTCCGCAATTTTGTAGCACGCATGGCTATCAATGAAGAAGAGGCGGATGTTCCTGCCACTGTTCGTTCTACGGATAACAACCAGTGCACCATTACAGGAACAGGAAGCGATGCAGGCTGGGATATTGCCATACCGGCAAACAGCAACGACCCGTACTTTTTCGTCGATTTCAGCGTTCCGCCCTTGTGGGGAGCCAACCATGTACTGTCCTTTGAAAGCAAACTGGATGTGACGGAAGCCGATTTGTGCATGTTTGTCGGACGTACGGATGGAGGTTATTATCTA
Organism: Bacteroidales bacterium; assembly: GCA_031271175.1. Lineage (GTDB taxonomy): Bacteria > Bacteroidota > Bacteroidia > Bacteroidales > UBA4181 > JAIRLS01. Next base: position 10,212 of record JAISWE010000089.1, read on the forward strand.
AGCGAACAACACGGGCTTAAAATACGGGGATCTTCGGAATGGCAGCTTCACACCTACGATCTCCACGCGCTCAACTTCTTCATATATGGACCCTATGTTCCGTTACAGTGGTTGAGAGTTCGGGTCGGTACGGACAATGCGGCAAAAAATCTCAGCATCAGAAATATCAAAATGACGCACCTCAATTAAGTTTTTTTTTATATTTTTGTTCCATCATATCATGAACATGAAGACCTTTATCGTCATGCTTACCGTCATGCTCTCATTGAGCGACTGCAACAGGAAAAAAGAAAAAGCAGAGGACATAACGCCGCCGGATGTTCTAACGCCTGTTGTTCCGTCGCCGGTGAAAGACATCATTCTCACGCCCCGGCAAAAAGATTATAACCACATGACGCTGATATACGACAGGTACGAATGGGAGGTAAGCACTACCGCCCACGATCCTTATCTCTTTGTGGATGCCGACGTGCCTGTTAATGTCAAAACGCATTACATCCTGAGTTTTGAAAGTTTCAATACGACGGAATCGCTTCCGTTGCTCTTTTATGTGGGCGCTCAGCTGAACAGCAGCCATCTCATCGAGACTTACACGCTGCCGCGCACGGAAGGATGGACGACGAATGCCTACGATATCTCCGCCACGCTGGAACCGCCCGCCGACCCCTTTACTTCCATAAGAATCCGATTCGGCAATACCGCCGGAAAGACGATCCGGTTGCGCAACTTTATCCTGCGCGAACCTACCGACCGGGAACGGGAAGAAGCGGAGCATCGCGAAGACCGTATCCGGCAGGACGAAGCATTATCGGCGCGGCTGCAAGCTTATTTAAATAAAAGCTTTACCTCCTCCGTTACTTCCGTGCGGGCCTCATTTGCTACGGGACAAATCACCATAGAGGGAACATACGCCGGCGTCGACCTGAACAATGTCGGTCTTGCCGAAATACCGATGTGGAAGGATGCTACCGACCTTGATGCGCCGGCGTCGTTCACCCCGTTACATTCCCCATCGGTGAACTTCTCCTTCGGAAGAACAGCCGAAGACGGACACGATCGCTTGCTGTCGGGATGGGCTATTGCGCGGCAAAATACTTCCGACGGGCAAACCCGTTACGAACTGCTTTCGGCGGTGCATTATGTGGACGACATCACTCCGCGTGCGAACCTGCCCCAAAAAATTCCCGCATCGCTCAAAGGCATCGGCGGATGTCCGATGGATCATGCGGACATGGACGAACTGGGGATCGCCTCCGTTACTTTTAATATCATTCTGGACGCTATTCTTTACAAGGATCCCGGGCAGGGACGGACGCCCTACAACTACGCCGGCAAAACATGGTATGCCGCCGTGGGAGCAGGCAGCCACGTGAACAATATCGACAACGATGTTCGCATTGCACGCGAAAAAGGCTGGATGACGTCGGCCATCCTGTTGATTCCGGTCAACCGGCAGGGCAGCAAATACTCGTGGCTGGCGCAGGCAGCCCATCCGGAAACGGAAATGAGCGCGGCTTTCTCCATGCCCAATTTTACTGCGCGCGAAGGCGCGGAAGCGTATGCGGCCACCATCAGTTTCCTGGCCGAACGATACGGCAAAGACGACCCGGGAAGGATACACCACTGGATCATACACAATGAAATACAGGCCGGCTTCTACTGGACCAACGCGGGAAGAAAAACGGTGGAAACCTACATGAACCTTTACCAGAAATCCATGCGGACGGTACAGCTACTGGCAAGATGGTACGATCCGAATGCCAAAGCGCTCATATCGCTGGACCACGGCTGGAACAACCAGGACGATCCGAGAAGTTACCGAGGCAAGGAGCTGTTGGATATACTGGTAAAATTCAGCCGGCAGGAAGGAGATTTTGAATGGGGCGTCGCTTTCCATCCCTACGCGCAGGACATCAACAACCCGCGAACATGGCAGGATCATCAGGCAAGCTATTCATTCAATACGCCTTACCTGACATTCAAAAATCTGGAAGTGCTGGATGCATGGGTCGAACAGGCAGAAGTACGCTACAAGGGAAGCCCGCGCGAAATCCAGTTTACCGAACAGGGATTAAATTCGCCTGATTACAGCGAACAGACTTTAAAAGAACAGGCGGCAGGAATGGCATACGTATGGGCAAAGGTGGAACGCCTCAGAAACGTTACGGCATTCCAGTATCATCTCTGGGCAGATGCGCATGAAGAAGGAGGCTTGAAACTCGGCCTGAGAAAGTACGGCAACGATGCCGGCGACCCTCACGGGAAAAAACCGATATGGTATCTTTATCAGGCCTGCGGAACATCCGAATGGGAAACCGTCGCCGCGCCATACAAATCGGTGGTAGGGGTCGCCAACTGGAGTGAGGCATATTACAGTGGAATCATTAATAATTAAAACCATTGAAACCATGAAAAGAATAGCATTCAAGATGAAGTTAAAACCCGGCTTCAAACAGGAATACATCAAACGACACAAAGAAATCTGGCCGGAAATAGCGGAATTAATCCGGCAGTCGAAAATCAGCGATTATTCCATTTTTCTGGATGAAGAAACCAATATTCTCTTTGGCATACAGAAAATAAGCGGGGACACCTCTTCCCAACAGTTGGGAAGTGCCGCCATTCAGCAGCGATGGTGGGATTACATGAGCGACATCATGGAAACCAATCCCGATCACTCTCCGGTTACCGTCTTCCTGGAAGAAGTTTTTTATCTGGAATAAAATGACACGTCAATAGATAAGTTAACAGCCATGCATATTGCAAAAATATTTTTTTGTTTTCTTATCCCTGTTGCCGTACATGCCCAAAAACCGAATACCTTGTCAAAAGCCGAGGAAAAAGACGGATGGCAATTGCTTTTCGATGGAAAAACCACGAAAGGGTGGCATTCGTTTAATCAACAGACCGTATCTCCTGCATGGAAGGTCATTCGCGGTGAATTGAATTTGAAAATCACGCGTGAGGGAGAACGCGGCGGAGACCTGGTCACCGATGATGAGTTTGAAAATTTCGATTTGCGTCTCGAATGGAAAATCAGGAAAGGAGGAAACAGCGGTATTTTCTACGGCGTAAAAGAGGGAGCGGAGTACGGCTGGGCATCAAGTACGGGAGTGGAGATGCAAATCTTGGACAATATCGACGGAGCCGATCGGCACCACCCCAAACATTTGGCCGGAACCATGTACGATCTGATAGACGCCTCACAGACATCCCGCCCCAAGGCGGTTGGCCGGTGGAACGAAGTCCGGATCCTGAAGAACAACGGACGGGTGACTTTTTGGCTCAATGGAACCATCACCGCCCAAGTCGATATGAACAGTAAGGAATGGGCGCAAATGATACGCAACAGCAAATGGTACGGCGCAAATAAATTCAATGGCGAGGATTTTGCCAAATTCTCCAAAGGCAAAATAGCATTACAGGATCATTTTGACGAGGTATCGTTTAGAAATATCAAAATAAAAAGAAAACTTGCCATGTAAAAACAGGTTATTTGTACATGACGGAAAGGAAGTGGGAAATTTTATTCAATTTTGCGGTATTAACCCCCTAACTCCGCAAAAGTCAGGCAGCCATTTTCTATAAAACGTTAACATTTAAGCTATTACATCGATTTCATAGACTACCTAATTAGGTAGTCTATGAAATCCTACATGCTTTTGTTTACTAAACTATTACAACCATAGACGGGGTAAATATGACGGAATTAGGGCTTAACCGGTCAGTTTTTTGTACCGTATCCGTTTCGGTCCTTCGTCGCCGAGTCGTTTTTTGCGGTTTTGCTCGTATTCCGAATAGGAGCCTTCAAAGAAATAAACGTTGGAGTTGCCTTCGAAAGCGAGGATATGAGTGGCAATACGGTCGAGAAACCACCGGTCGTGCGAGATGATGACGGCGCATCCGGCAAAGTTTTCCAGCCCTTCTTCCATTGCCCTCAAGGTATTGACGTCGATGTCGTTGGTAGGTTCGTCGAGCAGGAGTACGTTGCCTTCTTCCTTGAGCGCCAGCGCCAGATGCAGCCGATTGCGTTCACCTCCGGAAAGCGTTCCGCATTTTTTTTCCTGATCGGCTCCGCTGAAATTGAACCGAGCCACGTAGGCTCTTGCATTGACTTGCTTTCCGCCGAGGGATATTAATTCGTTTTCCTGTGAAATGACTTGGTAAACCGTTTTTTCGGCATCTATATCCTTGTGTGTCTGATCAACGTAGGCGATTTTTACCGTATTGCCTATCTCAAACAGTCCTTTGTCGGGCTTTTCGATGCCCATGATAAGGCGGAAAAGCGTGGTTTTTCCTGCGCCGTTGGGGCCGATGACTCCTACAATACCGGCGGGGGGCAGTCGGAAATCCAGATGATCGAACAGCAGCCGGTCGTCGTATGCCTTGGAAACGTTGCTGGCTTCGATGACCTTGTCGCCCAGTCGCGGGCCGTTGGGGATGAATATCTCCAGCCGTTCTTCTTTTTGGCGGCTGTCTTCGTCGAGCATTTTATCGTATGCGGACAACCGCGCTTTTGATTTTGACTGTCGGGCTTTAGGCGCCATGCGTACCCATTCCAGTTCGCGTTCAAGGGTTTTACGGCGCTTGCTTTCCTGTTTTTCTTCCTGTGCCATCCGGGTGGTTTTCTGCTCCAGCCACGAAGAGTAGTTGCCTTGCCACGGGATGCCTTCCCCACGATCAAGTTCCAGTATCCAGCCTGCCACATTGTCGAGAAAATAGCGGTCGTGTGTGATGGCAATCACTGTGCCTTTGTATTGCTGCAAGTGCATTTCAAGCCATTGGACGGATTCGGTGTCGAGGTGGTTGGTAGGCTCGTCGAGCAGCAGGATGTCGGGTTCTTTCAGCAACAGGCGGCACAGCGCTACGCGGCGACGCTCGCCTCCGGAGAGGATCGACACAGGAACGCTGCCGTCCGGGCAACGCAGGGCATCCATAGCGCGTTCGAGGCGGCTGTCGAGGTTCCAGCCGTCGGCATGTTCTATCTTTTCAAGTAGTTCTCCCTGCCTGCGTATCAACAGTTCCATTTCCTCGTCGCTCATCGGTTCGGAGAAACGGCGGTTCACTTTTTCGTATTCTTCCATCAGGTCAACGATCTCCCGGACTCCTTCCTGAACGATGTCTTTTACGGTTTTGTTTTCGGCCAGATCGGGTTCCTGTTCGAGGTATCCCACCGAATAACCGGGGGCAAAGACGACTTCGCCCTGAAATGATTTTTCCCTTCCGGCAATGATTTTCAGCAGTGTGGACTTTCCGGATCCGTTTAAACCGATGATCCCGATTTTGGCGCCGTAGAAAAAAGACAGGTTGATATCCTTCAGCACTTGTTTGTGGGGAGGAAAGGTCTTGCTGACCTTCACCATCGAAAAGATGATTTTTTTGTCGTCGGCCATCGTTATTGCGGTTTTAGGCGTTTTGTCTGCGGTTGCATTAATGATATTCCAGTTTGGTTTCCAATTCTTCTATTTCCACTTTGAAATGGCGGTCGGTTTCCTTAAGGTTGTTAACGGTTTTTATTGCGTGAAGCACCGTTGCATGGTCTTTATCGCCCAATTGAACGCCGATGCTTTTCAGTGAGGTTTTTGTAAAGTGTTTGGACAGATACATGGCGACTTGCCGTGCCTGTACGATTTCTCGTTTGCGGGTGTTGGAGAGAACCTCTTCCCTTTCCATGTTGTAGTAATCAGAGACCGTCTGAAGGATGTAATCGACAGACATCTCGTGTTTTGTGCGTTTGGTAAGTCTTTCGATGGCCGACCGCGCCAAACCGAGCGTGATGGCTTTTTTGTTCAGCGTGGCTTGTGCCAGCAGCCCGTTGATAGCGCCTTCCAGTTCGCGCACATTGTCCACCACGTTTTTGGCGACGTATTCGAGCACGTCGTCGGGGAAACGGATACCGTCAAGGTATGCGCGCTGTTTCAGGATGGCCAGCCGGGTGGAGTAATCGGGAATCTGCAATTCGGTGGACAAACCCCATTTGAAACGCGACAACAGCCGTTTGTCGATCAACCCTTGCAAGTCAACCGGAGGACGGTCGGAAGTCAGGATCAGTTGTTTGTTGCGCTGATGCAAATGGTTAAAAATATCGAAAAAAGTCCTTTGCGTAGCTTCCTTGTGTTCAAATTCCTGAACATCGTCAATGATCAGTACATCAATACATTGATAGAAATGCAGAAAGTTGTTGATGTCATTTTTCAAGCGTGCATCTACGAATTGTGTTCTGAATTTGGTGGCATTCACGTATAACACGATTTTTTGCGGCATCAACTCTTTTACCCTGATACCGATGGCTTGCGCCAGATGGGTCTTTCCAAGACCCGATTCTCCGTAAATGAAGAAGGGATTAAACGCTGTTTCTCCCGGTTTTTCAGCAATAGTCAAACCGGCAGACCGGGCTAACCGGTTGCACTCTCCTTCTACAAAATTAGCAAATGAGAACTCGGACGACAATTGCGGATCAATCTTCAGGTGTTTGATCCCCGGCACAACAAACGGATTTATTTTTTCCTGATCGGCAATGGGCGCCGGAGGATTGGCCAGTTTAATCTGAACAGGACTGCTTGGGAGCACTACCTTTTCCGACTTTTTTCCGGTTTTATTGGCCACAGGAATGCTGTATTCCAACTTTGCGTCAGGGCCAATTACCCGCCGAATCGTCTTTTTTAGCAGGTCAATATAATGTTCCTCCAAATATTCGTAATAAAATTGGCTGGGCACTTGTATGGTCAATATATTTTGTTTTATATTGATCGGCATGATTGGCTCAAAAAAGTGTTTGAAGGTGGTGCCTTCAAGATTATCCTTGAAAATCAGCATACATTGATTCCAATATCGTTGGTGCATTTCTTTAATTATTTGAATTTAAACGAATTTAACGTTAGAATTAATTTGAAAAAGTTTAGCAATATGGGATAAAAATTTTAAAAAAAAAAATAATTGATGCCTAATTTTCTTGAAAAAAATCTATTCGTGTTAAGTTCAATGAATTATTTTTTTAAGAAAATAATATTTTCATAATACATTATAAATCAATTATTTAAACATAATATTTTGGAATTGAAATCTTTAAAATGCGCCTTCGACAGTTCAAAATTTCTTATGGAATGACTCGTGTCTATTCGGAATCCTGTTGAACTTGTTTTGTGTATGAAAAATATGCGAATGTCTGTCATTATTATTTATATTCCCTCTGGAAAAATGCTTTTTCATCTCTTACGTTTGAAAATCTCAGTGTTTTCATGTAATTTTGCAAAAAAATCACATCTCTTAATTAGAACATTATTATAATGACATCCAATGAGATAAGAAATTCCTTCTGGGATTTTTTCCGGTCGCGGCAGCACCATATCGTATCATCGGCGCCGATGATCGTAAAAAACGATCCTACCCTGATGTTCACCAACG
>JAISWE010000133.1 GCA_031271175.1 Bacteroidales bacterium
AACGGGCGCCAGCATTAAAACAAACAACAAATTTTTAATTTTCATGATTGAGATTTTTTAAAAAGTTTAAGGCGCAAAAGTACATGAAAAATTTGGATATGCAAGCGTATGCGGATGAAAAAAAATATGTTATATTTGCAAAAAAATAAATAGGAACCCCGTGTCGAGCGAATCAAAAACCAAGATTGTCGGTAAATTCGGTACCGCCCCCGTGTTTTTTACTTCCATATCTACCATATTGGGGGCGATTCTGTTTTTGCGTTTTGGGTATGCCGTTGGGGACATGGGCTTCTGGGGCGCCGTGGGTATCATTGTGCTCGGGCATTGCATCACGATACCCACGGCGCTGGCTATTTCCGAAATTGCTACCAACACGCGGGTGGAAGGCGGTGGCGAATATTTTATTATTTCGCGCTCGTTCGGCTTAAACATCGGATCTGCCATCGGCATTGCGCTGTATTTTGCACAGGCGGTGAGTATAGCGTTCTATGCCATTGCTTTTGCCGAATCGTTTTCGCCGTTTTTCGGCTGGTTTTCGGAACATGCGGGCTTCGAGCTGCCCCGTCAGCTAATCAGTTTGCCGGCGCTGGGCGCTATTGCCTTCATTGTGTTGCGGAAGGGTTCCGGATCGGGCATGAAGGCGCTGTACATCATTTGCGGTATTCTGCTGGCGGCGCTGTTGTGTTTTTTCGCCGGCCAGCCTCTTGCAGATGATCCGGTGGCCACCGCCCACAATTTCGGATTTTACAACAGTTCGCGGTTTTTTGTGTGGTTTGCCATCTGTTTTCCTGCTTTTACCGGAATGACGGCAGGCGTCGGCTTGAGCGGCGACTTGAAAAATCCGGGAAAATCCATTCCGATAGGAACGATGTGCGGAACGGTTGCCGGATTAATCGTTTACCTGCTGGTAGTGTGGAAGTTTTCGGTATCCGCCTCGCCGTCCGATTTAATGCAGGATCAGATGGTCATGGCGAGAATAGCTTTCTGCGGAAGTCTCATTATTCCCCTCGGGTTGATGGCATCCACTTTTTCTTCGGCGATGGGTTCGGCAATGGTAGCGCCCCGCACACTTCAGGCGCTGGCCGCCGACCGCACCTTTCCATCGCGCCGCATCAACCTGCTGCTGGCAAAGGGCAAAGGCGTTAATCGCGAGCCTTACAATGCCTCGCTGGTATCGGTTATCATTGCCGCCGCCTTTGTGCTTGCCGGCGATGTGGATGCTGTGGCGCAAGTGATTTCCATGTTTTTCCTGATTACCTACGGCACGCTGTGCCTGATTTCCTTTCTTAACCACTTCGGTTCGCCGCCGTCGTACCGGCCCCGCTTCAGGTCGAAATGGTACCTGTCGGCGGGCGGTTTCCTGCTGTCGGTGCTGGTAATGTTCAAAATCAACGCATTCTACTCCATAATGGCCTATATCCTGATGGTTGTCATCTATCTGCTGATCGAACACACGCATAAAGGGCAAAAAGGATTGGTCAATATCTTCAAGGGTGCGCTTTTCCAGCTCAATCGCCGTATTCAGGTGTTCATGCAGAAACATCACTCGAAAATGGATAATGAGGAATGGCGTCCTGCTGCTATCTGTATCTCCGCCCACTCGTTTGAACGCGAAAAAGGACTTGACGTGATGGAATGGCTCAGTTACCGGCACGGCTTCGGCACTTATTTCCATTTTATGGAAGCTTTTTACGACAAAGCAACCCACCAGCAGTCGGAAGAACTGCTGCGCAAACTGATCGACAGCCGGAAAGACCGGAAAAGCACGCTTTATATCGATACGATGATTTCGCCTTCCTACAGATCGGCTATTGCCCAAGTGATTCAGGCGCCGTCCATTTCCGGAATGGAAAACAACATGGTGCTGTTCGAGTTCGACAAGAATCATTCCGAAGAACTGCCGTCTGTTCTCGACAACATCCCGCTGGTGAAAAGCGGAGATTTTGACGTGTGCGTGTTTGCAGCATCGACCGCCGCAGTACGCTACCGCAACGGAATCCATGTATGGATTACCGCCGAAGACGAACACAACGCCGGTTTGATGATCCTGCTCGGATACATTATCATGGCGCATCCCGACTGGCGAAAAAGTTTTATCAAACTTTTCCGCATCTGCCCGGAAGCAGAAAAGGAAAAAACCAAATCCGACCTCGAAAACCGCATTGCCGAAAACCGGTTGCCCATCACCCTGGCCAATATCGAAATCATCACCCTGCCGGACAAGATGACTTTCTACGATGCGGCGGGAGAATATTCGAAACATGCAGGCCTTACCATCATTGGTTTCAACGATGACATAACAAAAAATCATCCGAACTTCTTCATCTCATTCGATGCCGTCAACGATATTCTATTTGTCAACAGTTCCGCAACAAAGCATACCGGCAACGTCCGGATATAAAAGCCGCAAAAATAAAAATCCGAAACGGCGGCGTTTCGGATTCGTTGGTATCATCATGTACCTTGCCTACGCCGGTTGGATGGCTTCGGAAGGACATGCGTCCGCACAAGTACCGCAATCGGTGCATATATCCGGGTCAATCTTATAGATATCTCCTTCCGAAATAGCCTCTACAGGACATTCTCCGATACAGGTACCACAAGCGATACAATCGTTATTAATTATATGTGACATATTAATTATAATTTAAAATCGGTTACAAAAGTAGAGGTTTTTTTATACATTATTGCGCTCTCCTGCTATTTTAGATTCAGTCTTAATAAGACAGTCTTTTCAGTTGTTCTTAATGGCGCTCACCGCGTTTTATTGGCTCCCCAGGTAGGACTTGAACCTACGACCCCCTGATTAACAGTCAGGTGCTCTAACCGACTGAGCTACTGAGGAATGTATTAATAATAATCTTTAATAAACGCTGCAAAGGTACATACTTATTTTAAAATAGCAATACTACAGTCATTTTTTTACCTAAATCTTTTTTTGGGGTTCCGCCCGGTAAATCATTTTCAGGTCGGCTATGGCTATGGCGGCGGCGGCTTCCAGCACGGGAGGTATCCGGAGGGCAATGCAGGCGTCGTGGCGGCCGGGTATTTCCAGCGTAACGGTTGCGCCGGTACGGATGTTGGCCGTTGTTTGCGGGCGGGCGATAGACGAGGTCGGTTTTACGGCCACCCTGAATACAATGGGGTTGCCGTTGGTGATGCCTCCGTTAACGCCGCCTGCATGGTTGGTAACGGTAGCGCCTTCTTGGCCCTCGAAAGCGTCGTTGTGTTCGCTGCCGTACATGCGGGCAGCAGCGAATCCGGCGCCAAATTCGATGCCTTTGACGGCAGGAACGGCATAGACGATATGCGCGATCACGGATTCGACACTGTCGAAAAAAGGCTCTCCCCATCCGGCGGGCGCGCCGGATATGGTACATTCCACAATGCCGCCCGCCGAATCGCGTTCGGTCAGGCACCGTTCGATGATCTCTTTCCAGTCGGCGCTGCCCCCGATTTCGAGAATGCGGCTTTCGACAGCCGCCGGCGCGATGATCTTTTTGGCGATCACGCCTGCCGCCACCAGACCTGCCGTCAGACGTCCCGAAAAATGCCCGCTTCCGCGAAAATCGGCATAACCGCCGTATTTCTTTTCGGCGGTAAAGTCGGCATGTCCCGGACGCGGGATGTCGCGGAACAGCGCATAATCCTTCGCCGCCGTGTCGTTATTGGCGATTTCCACTACGATAGGGCTTCCTGTGGTAAAACCGTTGAACACGCCGCTCACGATGCGGGGCAGGTCGGCTTCTCTGCGCGGCGTGGTGCCTTTTTCCCCGCTGCGCCGCCGCCGCAGGTCGTCCTCAAAATCACTTTCCGACAGCGCAATGCCCGGCGGGCAGCCGTCAACGCAAACTCCCGTGCAGCAACCGTGCGATTCGCCGAAAATGCCGACGCGAAAAATCCTTCCAAAGCTATTCATGCGATAAATTTTATCCTGCAAACATATCAAAAATTCCGATTCGTTAGAAAAATATTTTCTATTTTTGCGCCTTCACAAAATAAAACCAGAATGATTTCGAGCGTTCACAATTCCCGCATCAGGCATGTCCTGAAACTTGACAAGGCACACGAACGCCGTTGTCGGGGGCTGTTTGTGGTGGAAGGCGTTCGCGAGCTGTCGCTGGCTGTTGCCGGCGGCTATGTCTTGCAGGAGGCGCTGGTGTGCATGGAGCTGCTCGATGCGGAAGGAAAGGCGCTGCTGGAAAGTCTGGCTGTGCCGACGGAACAGGTGGCGCTGCCCGTTTTTGAACGGCTGGCATACAGGGGCAAGTCCGGCGGTATTATTGCGCTGGCTGCGTCGCACGCTTTGCGGCCGGACGACATCCGCCCGTCGGACCACCCTTTGGTGATCGTGCTGGAAGCGGTGGAAAAGCCGGGCAATCTCGGCGCTGTGCTGCGGACTGCCGACGCTGTCGACGCTGACGCCGTTATCGTGTGCGATCCGCAAACCGACCTGTACAACCCCAACGTCATCCGTTCGAGCCTCGGTTGTCTTTTTACGCGGCAGGTGGCTGTCTGCACTTCGCAGGAAGCGCTGCAATGGCTGCGCCGGCACAATATCCTCATTCATGCCGCCGATCCTGCCGCTGCCGGACGGTATCACCAGGCCGACTTTACCGCGCCTGCCGCCATTGTGCTGGGTACGGAAGCCGACGGCCTAACGGACTTCTGGCTGCGCAATGCCGACCGCCGCATCGCCATCCCCATGAGAGGGCGCGCGGATTCGCTGAACGTCTCTGTTGCCGCTGCCGTCATGGTTTTCGAAGCCGTGCGCCAGAGAGCAGAAGCTGTCGGCAGCGCCGATAAAGGCGTCCGCGTATGAATCCGGCGCTGCTGCTTGGCATTTTCGGCGTGTACACGCTGCTCCTTTTCCTGATCAGCCGTTTCACCTCGCGCAAGGCCGACGACCATGCCTTCTACCGAGGCAACAGGCGGTCGCCGTGGTATGTGGTGGCATACGGCATGACAGGCGCATCGCTGTCGGGAGTTACCTTTCTTTCGGAACCGGGATGGGTGAAAGACACCCAGTTTTCGTACATGATGGTAGTGCTCGGCTACGTAGCGGGCTACGCGGTGATCATCGCCGTGCTGCTGCCCCTCTACTACCGGATGAATCTCACCTCCATCTATACCTGGCTGGAAAAGCGCTTCGGCCTGTACGCCTACCGCACAGGCGCATCGTTCTTCATCCTCTCGCGGCTGGCGGGCGTTTCGCTGCGCATGTTCCTCACCGTGTACATCCTCTACCTTTTTGTCTTCCAATACTGGAACATTCCGTTTTTCGCCGTCGGCGTCCTTTTCGTCATGCTCATCCTGCTGTACACCTTTCGCGGGGGCATCCGCACCATCGTATGGACGGACACCCTTCAAACCACCTTTATGCTGCTGGCGGTGGCGCTTTCGATCTACCTGACGGGAAAAGAGATGGGATGGAGCCTTGGCGATCTGGCAGGCCGCATCCGCGAAAGCGGATATGCCACCGTTGTCGTCACCGACTGGACGGACGAGCGTTTTTACCTGAAACAGTTTCTCAGCGGCGTTTTCATTCCCATCGTGATGACCGGGCTGGATCAGGATATGATGCAAAAAAACCTCAGCTGCCGCAATCTGCATGCCGCCCGGAAGAACATGTTCGTTTTTTCCATCTTCCTGCTGCCCGTCAATTTGCTTTTTCTGTCGCTGGGCGCCGTGCTGCTGCTCTATGCGCAGGCCGTTGGCCTCGAAGTGACGGAGACCGACCGCCTTTTTGCGCAGGTTGCCGTTCACCGGCTGGGCGGCGTGGCGGGCATTGTGTTCGTTATCGGACTTCTGTCGGCAGCTTTTTCCAGCGCCGACGGCACGCTCACCGCCCTGACCACCTCCGTGTGCATCGACATCCTGCGGTTAGACCGCCGCCACATCCCCGACCGCGACAGGATCCGCATCCGCTATCTGGTGCACTTCGCTGTTGCGGCTTTGTCGCTGCTGCTGCTCCTTGCCGTCAAACAACTCAACCATCAAGCCGTCATCGCAAGCGTATTCACCGTTGCCGGCTACACCTACGGCCCCCTGCTCGGACTGTACGCTTTCGGGCTGTACAGCCGCCGCGCCGTGCGCGACAAAGCCGTGCCGGCAATAGCCCTCCTGTCGCCGGTAATAACCTGGCTGCTCGACAGCCATTCCCAACAACTGCTCTGCGGATACAACTTCGGCTTCGAACTGCTCATCGTCAACGGGCTGATCACCTTTGCAGGATTATGGCTGTGCAGCACAAGGAACAATTAAGAATTAAGAATTAAGAATTAAGGCACGCGAAATAAATAGCATGTAACAGTTCGATTTCATGTCCCGTAGGGACATAATGCTTGGTAGAAACAGATACTCCTGATGTGTCGTCCCTGCGGGACTTAGTCGCTGATGCGATTGCTCGTCCGTAAGCTAAAGCATACGGT
>JAISWE010000164.1 GCA_031271175.1 Bacteroidales bacterium
TATCGGTCTTTGCATTATGTTCTTCCCCACCTTTGTTTTGGGGACGATTAACGCAGTCATGTCGCCTGTGGTCAGGGGTTGCAACCAGATGCTGGAAACGCAGACTTTCGACATGAACACGTACCGCGAGCAGAAAGACCGGTTGGAATACGAAGCGATGATGCGCAGTCCCGAAACCGCCTACCTTGTCAGCAACGAGGAATTTGACCGGCAACTCGACGAGTTGGGATGGTCGCCGGGTGATTTGGTAACAATGGCCGGGATGTATGTCGAACGGGGCATGTATGACCTGAAGAAGATCATCCGCGATTTTTTCCGGGAACTGCTCGAGCTGCTCTTTCAGGCGGCCGCGCTGGTCATCGACACCATTCGGACGTTCTTTTTGATTGTCCTTGCCATATTAGGCCCGATTGCCTTTGCCATATCGGTCTATGACGGCTTTCAATCCACTCTGACCGCATGGATAAGTCGCTATATCTCGGTTTACCTGTGGCTCCCCGTGTCGGATTTATTCAGTTCAATACTGGCCAGGATTCAGGTTTTGATGCTGCAAAATGACATCTCCGAACTTCAGAACAACCCGAATTTTTCGATTGACGCCAGCAATACGGTTTATATCATCTTCATGCTTATAGGGATAGTAGGATATTTCACCATTCCGACCGTGGCAAACTGGATAATTTCGGCAGGCGGCATGGGCGCATACAACCGGAACATGCAAACGGCGGCGGCAAAGACCGGCGCGGTGGCTGGAGCCGCGGCAGGCGCTGTTTCGGGAAACATTACAGGCAGATTAGTTAAATAATTAATAATAAATGGAATAACAAAAATGGAATTTAAAAGTTTAAAAAACATTGAAACATCATTCAGGCAAATCCGGTTTTTCGGGATTGTGTTTGTTGTGCTGTGCGCGACGATTGTAGGCTATTCGCTTTTCAGCGCCTATAATTTCGCGGAACAGCAAAGACAGAAAATCTATGTACTCGACGGGGGCAAGTCATTGATGCTTGCCCTTTCGCAGGACTTGTCGCAAAATCGCCCCGTCGAGGCAAGGGAACACGTAAAACGTTTTCATGAGTTGTTTTTCACGCTCTCGCCGGATAAAAGCGCGATTGAAAGCAATATCCGCAGGGCATTGTTCCTCGTGGATAAATCGGCGTTTGGATACTATAAGGATTTGCAGGAAAAAGGTTACTACAATCGTGTAATCAGCGGGAACATCAACCAGAATTTGCAGGTAGACAGCATCCTGTGCAACTTTGATACCTATCCCTACAAAGTCGCCACGTATGCCCGGCAACTGATTATCCGTGAATCGAATATCACGGAACGCAGTCTTGTAACGCGCTGCAATCTGATTAATTCGGTAAGAAGCGACAACAACCCGCACGGCTTTACGATGGGAGCCTTTGAAATCATTGAAAACAAAGATTTGCGGGTCATTGACAGGTAAAAGAAAGGAGGCATGTATGAAAGACAGACTGATAACGCAACTGCGTGATATGTGGGGCGAACTGACTTACGGCGTCCGCTGGCTCTGCCTCTGTCCATCGCCCGGAAAGCGGCTGGTAACGGTGCTTGTCCTTGTTGTGGTTTTCGGCGGGGCAAACATCTGGTTCGTCACAAATTCCATTTACAATATGGGCAAACGCGATGCGGAGAAAAAATTTTTTGAATTGCAGCACATTGAGCCGGTTGAACTGCATCTCTCCAAAGACAGTATCCATCCAATTAAAAATTTCAAATGGGAAATAATCAAAAATCAAAATTAATAAAGTATGAGTACAAATAATCAAACAACAAATGAAAGCAAGCCCGGACTTTCCAATGAGCAAAAGCAAAAGATGAAGAAATACGCCGTCTTTGCGCTGATGGGAGTGATATGCGCGGGCTGTATGTGGCTGATTTTCGCGCCTTCGGCGGACGAAAAAGCCAGACAGGAACAGGCGGCGGGTTTTAATGCCGACATCCCTTTGCCAAAAGAGGAAGGGTTAATCGGCGACAAGCGCGACGCCTACGAACAGGAACAGATAAAGCAGAAACAGGCTGAACGGATGCGTTCTCTGGAAGATTTTTCCGCCATGCTGGGCGGTGAAACGGCGAAGCCGTCCGATGATTTGGTTTTGTTGGACGATGAGCCGCAAACGGTAAAAGCGTCCTCCGGAGTCGGGGCAAAAAGCCGTCCGCAATCGTCCATCCAAAACTCGGCGCAAGCCTACCATGACATTAACCGGACACTCGGCAATTTCTACGAAACCCCGAAAATTGACCCCGAAAAGGAACAGTTGCAACAGGAACTGGACGAACTGCGCGAACGCCTGGACGAACAGGAACGCCGGAAAAACGCTGTCGATGAGCAAATGGCAATCGTGGAAAAGTCATATCAGATGGCTTCCAAATACCTGCCTGTGAACACATCAAACGGTAACGGCGCGGCTTTTCCGGGAACACCGACAACAACGCCTGAACTTGCGGCAAATGGAAATGGAAATGGAAACGCAAACAATAGCAGTAGCAACGTTTCAGGCAAAATGGCAGTCGTCCCGGTCGGTCAGGTAAATACGCAAACAGTATCCGCACTTCATCAAAACATGAGCGACGCGGACTTTATGGAAGCGTTCAGCCGTCCGCGCAACATGGGATTTATTACCGCTTATGCGGATAGTCAAACGACAGTCCGAAACACGATAACAGCTTGCGTGCATGGCGACCAGACCATTTTAAACGGGCAAAACGTCCGTCTGCGGCTCATGGAACATATCCGGGCGGGCAAAACTGTAATCCCCCGTAACACGCTCGTTTCGGGGACGGCAAAGATTCAGGGCGAAAGATTGGATATTACCATCAACTCCGTGGAATTTGCAGGGCAAATCCTGCCTGTGGATTTGAGCGTTTACGACCTCGACGGGCAGCGTGGCGTCTTTATTCCCAATTTGCAGGAACTCAATGCGGCAAAGGAGATTGTCGCCAACATGGGCACATCTGCCGGTACAAGTTTCAATATCAACAGCGACGCCGGGGAACAGTTTGTCGCCGA
>JAISWE010000165.1 GCA_031271175.1 Bacteroidales bacterium
ATGACGTACTTGTGTGATTTTGCGGGACAACCGCAGGATATGAAACGGGAAATAATCGAACTAATAAATGATTATCCCGATGTTCCGATTTATAAATACGGCTTTTTTAACAATTGGCGTAACGAACCGATTTGGCAATAACAATATGAGATTGCGAAAAAGGGACGGTTTTAATTCCGTCCGTTTTTCGCGTTTCAGATTTTCAGTTTCCTCTCTGAACGATGCTATATTTTTTCTTCTTTTGGCGTTTGTTCTGTTTTCAACTCGCAAGGCATGTTGCTGCTGACGGAAGACGCCGCCGGAAAACCGGTGTTTGTCGTTCCGGAACGCGCGGTAGCCAACGGAACGGCCATCAGTTAATATCGAAAGTTTGTTTTTACAAACCGGTCATAGGGCGTTTGCACCGCTCTTTTTCAATTCGATGACGGTAATTTCCGGCGGCATTCCGAATCTTCCGGGAAAGCCTCCGGTACCCAATCCCGGATTTATATACATATACTGGTTGTTTTCGCAGTAACAGCCCACCCAGTAGCGATAAAATAGCTGTACCGGGGTGAATCTTTTCCGATCTGTTTTAATGCCCATCTGCGTGCCGTGCGTATGACCCGAAAGCGTCAGCGAGATATCGCTTTTCCCCACGACGAAGCGCGGCCAGAAAGCCGGATCGTGCGCAAGCAGTATTTTAAAGGGGATGTGACGAACGGAATCAAGCGCTTTCTCTAAATCTGCACGGCGGGGATGCCGTTTTTTGACACCCCAGTTCTCTACCCCCACCAGTGCAATGCTACCGGCAGCGTCCTTTTCGATTGCCACTGCACGGTTTGCCAAAAGTTCAAATCCCATGCGGGCAATGTTTCGCTCTATCGACCGGAGATTGGCGACACTGTCGGCCGACGTCTGCCATTTGCAGTAACCGCCGTAATCGTGGTTGCCCATGACGGCGATTTTTCCCGATGGCGCCGTTAGTTGAGAAAACAGCGGAATGACAGGTAATAATTCATCCGCAAAGTTGTTGACGAAATCGCCCGTAAAGACAATCACATCCGGATGCAAATGATTGACGGAATCAACCATTGTCTGCAATCTGTGAACATTGCCCCACATGGTTCCGGCGTGAAGGTCGGATATTTGCACGATCCTGAAACCATCGAATTTTTCCGGCAAGGTATCGAAGGAAAAACTTACGCGGCATACCCTGTATTCGTATCGTTCAACCAACACCGCCCATATTGACAGGGCAAAAAATCCCGCTCCCAGCAACATGCCCATCCATACAGGCAGGCGACGCGATGATTTTCGGAAAGGCTTCCCGCAATAGCGCCTTTTTTCCTGCCGCCGCTCCAGGACAATGTCGAGCGTTAGCCCCAATGCCAGCATGGTTTTGGGAACATATACGGCAACGACCACTCCCAAGAGGTAAAAACTCAACGTGGTGACCCTGTAGTCATACGAATAATCCTTCCCTATGGCATAGAACAAAAGCATAAGCGCTGCCACCGCTGCCTGAACGGTGATGATGAACCGAATTTGGCGATAACGCTTCATACCGTATCGCGGAAAGATATGTTTAATACCTTTAAAGATAACAATATCAACTAAAAAAACAAGTACGATTTGTACAACAACCATCCCAAAATCTTTACACCAGAGAAAGAACAAAAGTAAGCTTATTTTTTTACCTGTCCAAATAAAAATGCAGGAAAAACGATAAAATGATATGGCCGCCTTGCAGGTATCAAAAATAGTTATTACTTTTGCGGCCACAAACGGTGGATGTAGCTCAGTCGGTTAGAGTAGTGGATTGTGGTTCCATTGGTCGTGGGTTCGAATCCCATCTTCCACCCTTCGATACCGGGTCATCCGGTTTTTTTGTTTATTGCGCCGTTTCGTTTCTCCGGTTTAGTTCATCGCGTATCTTGGAGGCCTGCTCGTAATCTTCCCTTTTGATGGACTCTTTCAACAGGGATTCCAGCTCTATCTTATTTTTGGAGGACAGTACGATCTTTTGGCCGGATTTTTTGGCCGGATGCTGAGGCTCGTTCGAGAAGACAATGCCAGCACGCTGTACGATGTCTTCGGTCGTATATATCGGACACTGGAACCGTAGCGCTAATGCAATCGCATCGGAAGTGCGAGCATCAAATTCCTCTCTCTGCAATCCATTGTTACATATCAATTTGGAATAAAAAACGCCTTCTTCCAAACGGAAGATGTTCACCTCTTCCACAACAATATTGTACGCTGCGGCAAAGGCAAAAAACAGGTCGTGCGTCAGCGGGCGGGGAGGTTTCAGCCCCTCCATTTGAATGGCGATGGCCTGTGCTTCAAACCCACCTATAATGATAGGGATCCGCCTGTCTCCTTCCTTTTCGCCCAATATCAACGCATACGCCCCCGTCTGGGTCTGGCTGTAAGAAATGCCCAATACATTGAGATATACTCTATTCATCGCTACCGATCATCTTTGATGAATTATGGTTTTAAAAATACAAATATACGCGCTTTTTTCGCAAAAACAAATTTTTTAACCGCGCAGGGACATGTACGATCCTTAGCATTGCCCGCAACCAACCGTAAGCTAAAGCATACGGTTAATAAAGTGTTGTCCCTGCGGGACTTAGTGGAATCCCGAAATCCTACTCATCTTTTAATCTTATGGCTCCTAATCAAAAAAGGCAATAGCACCTCAA
>JAISWE010000182.1 GCA_031271175.1 Bacteroidales bacterium
GTATTTTAAGATTAATCAAACTGTATAATAGAGATGAAGAGCAAGTAAAAGAAACAGGCAAAAATCCCAAAGATAATATCCAATCAAGCAAAGAATGGTGGGCAAGACAAAGGTATAAATACAATAAAGGACTGGTCATTGCCGGAATTTCTGCCTTTATTTTGTATGCCGTTTTAGGGTAGGTTTTAATAGCGCCTTATGATGACGATTTTGAAATAACACTTTTCACAACAGTCTTTCAAGGTATTGGCTACCTGTTTATGATGGCTGTTGCAAACCTGCTTTACAATTTGGGTTATACCGTTGAGCAGATTTTCTGCAAAACAGAGGATATAAAATTCAGAAAACGATTGTTTAACCTTGGTTACCGGTTCTCATTCAGACTTCCGTTTTTGGCGCCGCTGATGATAATTGTCCGGTATATTATTGAACTGAAAAAATGAACAGGCAGCGCATAATTAGTTTGGTTTTGACGTTTCTGCAAGTCGGTTTGGGATTTGTTGTATTATTCGGGATATACATGATTTTCGCACTGCTCGACAGTGATTTCGGAATAGACGGACTGGTCGGCTTGATTATCATTCAACCGGTACTGGGCTGTATTATATCGGCTTTAACGGTTGTTGTTTGCTTTATTATCGGGTTGCCGCTACATTTTAACAGGCGTATAAATAGATGGTGGAAAAAACATTTCTATCTATCAATAATAATGCTGTTTGCGGGCTTGCTTGCACTCTTGCTGTCCTTGTTTCCGTCGTTCGTCGAAGAGACGAAAATCATGACTGATGGATATGATACCGTAAAAAATGTGCCGAACAGCTACCTGTCTTTATCCGGATGGTTTTTGACGGCATTTTCTATTCTTCATCTTTATCCGGCGTCGTTTTCGTTTTCAAATAAAATAAATGACAAGGCACGTACTCCTGAAAAAATACTGTAATTCTCGGAGATTTTTTTGGGCGTAGCGAAAAATTTCAAAATCCGGGAATAACGATGAGTTTATGGACAGGCGCTAATTATTGGGCGGCGTCCACCCGTAGTCCACATACTCCCATTCCAGTGTATCCGGCTGTTGCATCCGGACGAGCAAAAATCCTTCTTCCGTGCCGCAGAACGCGCCCGACCACCAGTTGGCGCACACTGCGCCTCCGGTGATATATTGCACGTTTTGCGCGAATATTTCCTCATACAGGTGCTGGTGTCCCTGCAACACCAGTTTCAGGTTATGTTCGCGGAAAGCGGCCAATTCTTCCTTATAATTGCAGGTGATATCCCAGGGGCCGAATTTTCCGTCCACCACGGGATAGTACTGCGAATACACCGGCACATGCTGCACTACCACAATAGGGGTTGCCAGCGATACCTTCCGCAGTTCCTTTTTCAGCCATGCCATCTGTTCGCTGTCGATGCACAGTCCTTCCTGTACGGCGTTCAGCACGAAAAAGCGCACGCCCTTTTTCTCAAAGGTATAGTAGGACGGGGTGGCGAATTGTGCTTTAAACACTTCATCTCCTTTCGTATAGCCTTTTTCCGGCTCAAAATAGCGGTCATGGTTGCCGATGGCCGGAAAATAGGGTATTCCCGACTGTTCCACCGTCTGTTTGAACACGGTGTACATGCTGTCCGTCTGTTTTTTGGGAGTGTGCACTCCCCCGCTGATGTCCACCAGGTCGCCGCCGAAAAGGATCCATTCCGCCGGCGTGTCTTTCACCCGTTCCAGCGCCTGTTTCAATCCGTTCACCCGGTCGCCGCTATTGCTTACGTTCAGGTGCACATCGGTGAGGAAGGCAAAAGTCAGGTCGTCTTTTTTTTCCGGTTGCACCTTGTCGGCTGTCGAAGCGATTTGAAAAACCGCCAGGTTGCCTTTGTGGTCGCTCGGCCAGGTGCCTTTCGGTTCGATATGCTTGTCGGCAGATGTGCTGGGCGTGATCTTTCCATGATCGACAGAGGCGGAAGGGCCTACAATGTGTATGTCGGTCAGTTGAACGCCCTGCTGAGGGCAGTAGTAAATAAAGTCTATCCGTTCCCGCTCGTCTTTGTCCGGGGTAAAAATGAGCTTTTTCAGTGGGGCTGCCTCATTTCCTGCCGGCCAGGTGAAGCCCGGATGCGTCAGCGGATTTGGGTTCCGGTAGCGGTAAGCGTCAATATAGCCGGCCTGTTGCAACATCAGCGACACATCCCAGTTGACTGCCGCTCCTCCGTGGTCGCGGATGTCCTTTGTGTCGGCCTGCCAGTCCAAATGCGACGGTTCATTGAAATCGCCGCCGATGATCACCGGATGTCCCCTGTCTGTTTCCGCTTTCGCATCGCGGATAAATCCCCTGATGGCCTCGTCCCTCAATGACATGCGATTGGCGGCGAGGATGGAATCGGGATCACACACGGGAGCATCTATCTTAGCCCATGTGGATGCGCCATAGCCTTTCGGGAGATATGGGGCGTAATGCAGATGGTCTAAATGCGCCGAATAGAGCATTACCGTCCGTCCGTTCACCGCGATGCCGGCTTTCACTATCGGCCGGTGACGTTCTTTTGTGGGAAGGAGGACAGAGACTTTTTCCAGCGGATACTTGGACAGGATACCGGTGTGCAGGTTTTTACCGTCGCTGTGGTAGGTCTTCCCGCGTTTGCCGAGCGCTTCCACCACCCGGCGGGAGAGCGGATCGGCGCTGCCTGCATCTAATTCGCACAGAAATACCACGTCGGGATCCGTTTGGTCGATCACATTCGTTAAACCTTCCGGAGCGCCGGAAACCACTGTCCCATACATCCATGTGTTCAGCTGTAATACCTTCAATTCCTTGCTTCCCGAACAGGATACGGCACAAAATAATACCGCGCACAGAGAAAAAAACTTTGTGCTGTTTTGATTTATGATTTTATGAATATGCATCGGATGACATTTTTTTGATTCTTATTTATGCGGTCATACATCACTCTTCACTTAATATGTGAAACTTATATGGCGACAAATATACGATAATATTTCCGGATATCCAAAAAAATATCGCCGGAGGGCAGGGCAAACGCATTTTAATTGCGCAGGATTTTAAGTGAATAATCGTTATTCCATTCTCAACCGAATCGCTTAAGGGATGCAAAATAAATAAGCTATAACAGTTTTCCGGTGTCCCGCAGGGACGACTCCTGTGGAGGGGGTATCCGAAGGACGGTGTGGTTTTCTCGACTGAGCAAAACCTGACACTGTCAAAGTCCCGCAGGGACAACACTTTATTAACCGTATGCTTTAGCTTACGGACGAGCCATCACATCAGCGACTAAGTCCCGCAGGGACGACACATCAGGAGGATCTGTTTCTACCGACATTATGACCCTACGGGACATGAAATCGAACCGTTACATGCTATTTATTTCGCGTGCCTAAAAGCAGGATGGAATAACAGATAGCTCAGCAAACTTCTTAAAATTTAGATGCGCCAGCCTTAAAATATTTTCTTTCAAACTTGTCATTACAAGTAATAATGCCTATCTTTGTGCGCCATTATCAAATGGTAAATGTTGATGGAAAGCAATTTTTTCATTAACGGGGCGGTTTCAATCCGTTTGTGTGACAGATAAATGAGGTATATTATAAATATCAACTTGTAAAAAAGCATAATATGGCAACACCCGTAATGCTGCCCAAACAGGGGCAGAGTGTAGAAAGCTGCATTATCTCGCAGTGGTTCAAGAAAAAAGGAGATAGCGTGAAAGCGGGCGATCTGCTGTTTTCGTACGAAACGGACAAGGCTTCGTTTGAAGAAGAGGCGAAAACGGACGGCATCCTGCTGGAGATATTTTTCAACGAAGGCGACGAAGTGCCGGTGCTCACCAATGTGGCGGTGATCGGCAACCCCGGCGAATCGACGGCCGAGTTCCGTCCCGGCGGAGCAGCGCCTGCGGAAGCACCTCCTGCGGAAGCACCTCCGGTTGCCATCGTAATGCCGGCAACACCTGCGGCGATACCCTCGCTTGCAGGAACAGGCGGTAGCGCCAAAATCAGAGTATCTCCCCGCGCCCGCATCATGGCGGAAAAGAAAGGCATTAACCTGTCAACGGTAAAGGGAACAGGCCCCAACGGACGTATCATTGTCAGGGATATTGAAGCGTCGGACAGGCAGGATACGCCTGTACAGCAAACAGTTACCGGCAGTCCGGCCGTTGCCGCTGCGCAAACTGCCGGACAAAATGCCGACGGGTTTGAAGTGAAGAAACTTACGAATATTCGCCGACTGATAGCCAAAGCGATGCACGACTCGTTGCAGAACAGCGCCCAACTGACCCACCACCTGAGCGCTGATGTACGCAAACTGCTGGCGTTGCGCGAAGAAGTGAAAAAAATGCAAAAAAGCCATCCGGATTACCCGAACATCACACTGAACGACATGATTTGCTGGGCAGTTATCCGCGCCCTGGAAAAAAATCCGGAAGCCAACGCCCAGTTCCTCGGCGACAGCATCCGGATTTTCAAACAGGTGCATCTCGGTTTGGCAGTGGATACGCCGCGAGGACTGATGGTTCCAGTATTAAAAAACGCCAACGACCTTTCATTGAAAGGCTTATCCAGCAATTTGCGCACATTGGCGGACGGTTGCCGCAAAGGCGGTATTGATCCCGGACTGCTGCAAAGCGAGGCAGGCAGTTTCACTGTTTCCAACCTGGGCAACTACGGCGTAGAAATTTTTACGCCGATCATCAACCTGCCTCAGGTAGCCATTCTGGGCGTGAACACCATCGTACACCGTCCTGCCGATATCGGAGGCGGCGTAATGGGCTTTGTTCCTTATATCGGACTGTCGCTTACTTACGACCATCGTGCCATCGACGGAGGCCCCGCAACCTTGTTCCTGAAAGAAATCAAAACACAAATCGAAAATTTCCCTTCCGCGATGAACTAAAGTATTTGGCCATTCTCTCATGCCCGTCGTTTCCTGTAAAATAAAAATATCATAGCCACCGCACGATGATTCGTAAAATTATTTAACTTTGCCTTTATTTTTTAAATTTTTAATATAAATGTATATGCAAAAAAAATTATCTGTTATAGCCTGTCTCTTATGTACATCGGCTATGTTTGTTTCCTGTGGAGGCGGTAAACAGCCGAAAGCAGGTATTGAAAAGTCCGCTTTCGGTCAATTTAAAGCGCAAGCGGTAGAACTGTACACCCTCACCAATCATCGGGGAGCAGTGTTGAAGGTAGCCACATACGGTGGCACTGTCACGGAATTGCAAATTCCCGATAAAAACGGGAAAGCAGGCGATGTCGTATTGGGCTTCGACCGGTTGGAGGGATATCTCAGTCCGGAATACGAAAGCAACAATCCTAATTTCGGCGCCATCATCGGGCGTTACGGCAATCGCATCGCCAAAGGAAAATTTACGCTCAACGACGTGGAATATACCTTGGCGACCAATAACGGAGAAAACCATCTGCATGGTGGGGATATCGGTTTCAATCGCGTGGTGTGGGCAGCCAAAGCCTTGCCGGGAAAGGAAGAAAACTCGCTCGAACTCACCTACACCGCCAAAGATATGGAAGAAGGCTATCCGGGCAATCTGAAAGTGACGGTAATATATACTTTGACCGACAACAACGAGTTAAAAATCGATTATTCGGCTACTACCGACAAAGCCACTCCGTGCAATCTGACCAACCACAGCTATTTCAATCTGTCTGCCGGCGCACAGCCCACCATTGCCGACCATCAGGTGACCATCCTTGCCGACCGATATACCGAAGTGGACGGAGGATTGATACCTACCGGCCTTCTGCCCGACGTAGCCGGCACCCCGATGGATTTCACCACGCCCCACAAAATAGGCGAACGCATTGACAGCGATTTTGAACAGCTGAAACTGGGCGGCGGATACGACCATAACTGGGCGCTCCGCAATGAAACGGGCGATTTGGCGCTTGCCGCAACAGTGTATGACGAGCAGAGCGGCCGCTACATGGAAGTGTTTACCACCGAACCGGGCATACAGTTTTATACCGGAAACTTCCTCGACGGAACACTGACAGGAAAGGGCATCAATTACGGTAAACGCGCGGGATTGTGTCTGGAAACACAACATTTCCCCGATTCCCCGAATCAACCGTCATTCCCGACGGCCATCCTGGAGCCGGGCGAAACCTACCATACGCAAACAATCTATAAATTTTCGGTAAAATAATTTGCGTTGGGTGTGATTTGTATTGACGCCGGCAATACTTTTATCAAAATAGCTTTGATGGAGCATTCCGCGGCGATTTCACAGGCAGTATTTCCTTACGGCAAGCCCGCAAAAATGCAGGAATACCTGCAATCATTGCCTGCCGCGGAAGGGGTTATTGTGGCTTCTGTGAGCCTTCCCGCACAGGAGATTTTTTGCCGGATACCGTCGAAAATATCCGTATGCATGGAACTAACCGGCGATACGCCAACGCCGGTGCGTAACCTGTACCAAACTCCCGCCTCACTCGGAAAAGACCGGCTGGCGGCGGCGGTAGGGGCCTACCGGCTTTATCCGCAGAAAGACATACTGGTGATAGATGCGGGAACCGCCCTGACGTTCGATTTCATCGACCGTCAGGGAAATTTCATCGGCGGGAATATTTCTCCGGGATTGAATATGCGGTTTCAGGCATTACACAGTTATACAAAAAAAATACCGCTTGCCACCCCAACCCATCATTACAGAACGATCGGCAATTCGACCGAAGCGGCTGTTATCGCCGGAGTACAAAACGGCATCATTTTTGAAATGAATGAATATATCCGTTATTTTAAGAGACAAAATTCGGAAACGATTTTTGTCATGACCGGCGGAGATTTAATTTTTTTTGTAAATAAGATAGAATCGCTTATTTTTGCACAACCAAATCTGGTACATATCGGGTTGGAAGAAATTTTTAAATATAATGTCAAATAGTAAATTTTAAAGTATTAAAGTGTTCTCAATCAAAATGTTATTATCATCATGAAAAGGGTTATGTACAAATTGGCGGCGGTGGTAGGCGGGCTGTTTTTATCATCGGCGCTATTCGCTCAAACGGGAGTCGCCTCGGATTCAAAATACGGGCATGGTGCGGACAGCATCGAATGTGTGCGAAATTTGTCTCTGTATCAGCACCATTACAAGAACAGGGACTATAACTCCGCCATTGGCCATTGGCGGTTCGTTTTCAACAATTGTCCCAAATCGTCGGTAAACAATATTTCACGCGGAATATCCATGTATCAATATTTTATTGCAAGGGAACTGGATCCTTCCGTGAAAAGTGCACTGGTGGATACATTGATGATGATATACAAGGAAGGCATCCAACTGCTTCCGCAAAAAAAAGGCGAATACATGGCTGCCATGGCGCAGGATATGCAGACTTACCTCGAAGATTCGCCCGAGACAAAGAAGAAAATCCTGAAAACCACCGAGGAAAGTATTATTGCCGAACAGGAGAATACCCTTCCGGTGACATTCGTCAATTACATGAAAACCTCCCTCGACCTTAACAATGCCGGCACGCTGACCGACGAGGAACTGCTCGACAACTACACCAAAGTAAGCGAATGGCTCGACGTAGCCATCACCAAGACCTCCCATGAAGATTTGGCGAAAGCGCGCGACGTAATCGACAATGATTTCGCACAAAGCCTTGCCGCCAATTGCGAAAACCTGATCAAAATATATTCGGACAAATTCGAAGGCAATAAAAACGATTTGACCTTTCTCAAAAAACTGACGCACTTGCTGAATCGCAAAGACTGTACCGACACCAAACTGTTTGAACAGGCATCGGAAAAGCAGTTTGAACTGGATCCGTCGGCGCAGGCAGCCTATAACATGGCCAAGCTGTTTCTCCAAAAGGAAAACTTCCTTAAGGCAATCGAATATCTTGACAATGCCATCGAACAGGAAACCAACCCCGTTAAACAAGCCACTTACTGGTGCCAGAAAGGAGATATCCTGAGGTCAAAACTCCATAAATTTGCCGATGCCAAGAAATGTGCACTGGAAGCGGCCAAGTTGCGTCCCGACTGGGGCGAACCCTATTTGTTGCTGGCAACCATCTACGCACAAGGCCCTTCGTGCGGAGAGGATGAGTTCGAAAAACGGCAAATATACTGGGTAATAGTGGATAAACTGACTAAAGCCAAACAGGTAGATCCCGAATATGCCGAACGTGTCAATTCTTCCATCAACGACTACAGCAAGCATTTCCCCTCCAAAGAGGAAGGATTTTTCCGGGACATTACCGAAGGTTCCATCGTTACCGTCGGATGCTGGGTGAATGAAAACACAAGGGCGAGATATTAAACCATGCCCTCTGAGGGCATGGCCACTCCAACGGAAATGATGAAGGCCGGTAAATATTTCCTGCTCCTGCTGTGGCTCTTTTCGTGCAGCAATGACATGCAGGTGATTCATAAAATTGTCGATCCGGACGAAGAACCGGACTTGACCGCTTACAACATGGAAATGGTATATTCCGATTCTGCCGTGTTGCAAATGCGGATGAAAGCGCCTGTGATCAAACAGTTTTCAAGCGCCAAAGAACCGAAAGACAGTTTTCCCGAAGGCATACATGTGTGGATGTACGAAAAAACAGGAGCATTGAAAGCCGAAATTACCGCCAACTGGGCTTTACACGACCATACCACCAAAACATGGGAAGCAAGAAGCAATGTGGTGATATCCAACAGTAAAGGTGAAAAGCTGGAGAGCGAACAAATGTTCTGGAATCAGGAAAAAGGCACGGTCTATTCCAGCAAATTTACCAAATATACCTCGCCCACAGGCAATATCGCAACAGGCCGCAACGGAATGTTTGCCAAACAGGATTTTTCGGAATTTAAACTGCTAAGCGGCTATGGCACCATGATTTTCAGCGAAAAGGAAAACGAAGAAATCGCTCGCTGAAGCAGGAAAAAAACAGCCGATGGATCATCGACATATAAATTTTTCTTTTTTGCCATTGCACATTAAAAAAAATGTCTTACCTTTGCAGCCCGTTTTCAAGTGGGTGTTACGCAGCCTGAGAACAGGACAAAAGGCAATGCTTCCGATTGCCCGATGTCCGAATTAATTTTAAATAATAATAAGAGTATGGCAAAAGAAGTTGCTGGATTAATAAAATTGCAAATTAAAGGTGGCGCTGCCAATCCGTCTCCCCCCGTAGGACCTGCCTTAGGTTCGAAAGGAGTGAATATCATGGATTTTTGTAAGCAGTTCAACGCCCGTACGCAAACGATGGCGGGAAAGGTTGTTCCTGTGGTGATCACTGTTTATGGAGATAAATCATTCGAGTTTATCACCAAAACCCCTCCGGTACCGGTTCAATTGATTGAAGCATCCAAAGTAAAAGGCGGCTCTCCCGAACCCAACCGCAAAAAAGTAGGCGCGGTGGATTGGCAAACGGTAGAAGAGATTGCAAAAGACAAAATGCAGGACATGAACGCTTTCACCTTGGATTCCGCCATGAAAATGGTGGCCGGAACCGCCAGAAGCATGGGTATTTCCGTCACCGGAGAAGCCTCTTTCAAATAATCAAAAAGAGGACGGAAAAATGGCAAGACTTACAAAAAACAGAAAAGCGGTTTTAGAAAAGATCGACTCTGCCAAGACCTACGAATTGTCGGAAGCTACCGCCTTATTGAAAGACATCACCACCCAAAAGTTTGATGCGTCGGTTGATATCGACGTGCGGTTGGGCATCGACCCCCGCAAATCAAACCAGATGGTGCGTGGCGTCGTATCGTTGCCTCACGGCACCGGTAAGCAAATCCGTGTATTAGCGCTCTGTACCCCCGAAAAAGAAGCCGAAGCGAAAGACGCCGGCGCCGATTACGTGGGACTGGACGAATACATCGAAAAGATCAAAGGCGGTTGGACCGACGTGGATGTCATCATCACCCTGCCGGCTGTAATGGGGAAAATAGGCGCACTGGGAAAAATACTCGGTCCTCGCGGACTGATGCCCAATCCCAAAAGCGGTACCGTCACCATGGAAATCGGCAAAGCAGTGTCTGAAGTAAAGCAGGGCAAGATCGATTTCAAAGTCGATAAATTTGGTATTGTACACACTTCGATTGGTAAAGTATCCTTTTCGCCCGACAAGATCATGGATAATGCAAAAGAATTTATGAGCACTATCCATAAATTGAAACCGGCAGCCGCTAAGGGCACATACGTGAAAAGCGTCTATCTTTCCACCACCATGAGCCCCGGTCTGAAAATTAATCCTAAAACCATTGAAGAATAAACTGTTAAACTAAAAACACGTAAGCAATCAATCATGAAGAAAGAAGAAAAAGGACAGATTATTGATGGCCTGGTAGCGCAGCTTAACAGTTTTCCGCATGTTTATATCACGGATATATCGGGGTTAAATGCGGCAGATACCGGTGCATTGCGCCGTCTGTGCTTCGACAGGGGAGTCAAATTAGTGGTTACCAAAAATACCCTTTTGAAAAAAGCCCTGGAGCAAGCCGACGGACAATACGAAGAACTCTACGAGGTATTAAAAACCTCCACGTCGGTGATGTTCTCCCATGAGAGCAGCACACCCGCAAAACTGATCAGGGACTTTCGCAAATCACATCACCGCCCCACACTGAAAGCGGCTTATGTGGAGGAATCATCCTATGTTGGCGAAAATCAACTGGAAGTTTTGGTTACCATCAAGTCGAAAAACGAATTAATAGGCGATATCGTACTGTTGTTGCAGTCGCCAGCCAAAAACGTCGTATCGGCTCTGCAGTCAGGCAAAAATCTCCTTGCCGGACTGGTGAAAACATTATCGGAGAAAGAATAAACAGTAATTAAATTTTAAAATCATAAAAAAAATGGCAGATATTAAAGCGTTAGCAGAACAATTAGTAAACCTGACCGTTAAAGAAGTCAATGAATTGGCGCAAGTACTGAAAGACGAATACGGTATTGAACCGGCGGCAGCAGCAGTAGCGGTAGCCGCTCCGGCAGCAGCATCCGAAACTCCGGCAGCAGAGGAAAAAACATCATTCGATGTGGTTCTCAAATCGCCGGGCGGCGCCAAACTGCAAATCGTCAAATTAGTGAAAGAATTGACCGGTCTCGGACTGAAAGAAGCCAAAGAATTGGTGGACGCATCTCCCAAAGCCGTGAAGGAAGGCGCTTCCAAGGAAGAAGCCGAATCCATCAAAGCTCAGTTGGAAGAAGCAGGCGCCGAAGTAGAGTTGAAATAAACCCTGTTAAGGTTGAAACCATGAAAAGAGGCTTGGGAATGACAATTCCCCGGCCTCTTTTAGTATGGGCGGATAACATCATGCATCATCGTTGCGAAAGCCAACACCGTCCATGCAACAACAGCCTGTTCACTGTT
The DNA here is from genome assembly GCA_031271175.1 of Bacteroidales bacterium. Classification (GTDB taxonomy): domain Bacteria; phylum Bacteroidota; class Bacteroidia; order Bacteroidales; family UBA4181; genus JAIRLS01. The sequence continues at coordinate 11,342 of JAISWE010000182.1, forward strand.
CACTCACTTTTCACTATTTTCTTCGTTTGCCGTTTGCCGTCTTTGTCCAGCAGCAGCAGGTAGAGGCCGGCGGGCAAGTGTTCCAGGTGAACGGTTTCTTCCGCGCGGGTCACTTTTTGGGTATGTACCGTTGCGCCGGCGGGCGTGGTGACGGTGAGCGTGCTGCCTGCGGCGCCGGCAAGTTGCAGCGCGCCTTTGAACGGGTTGGGGTAGAGGCGGAACGTTTCGCTCTCCTGCGCCGGCGCCGAGGTGGGATTGTCCGAAATTGTGATGACTTGCGCATAGTCATTGACGAAGAAATTGTTGTCGTGGATGGTTTCTCCCTCTTCCGCCTCCAGGGTGTAGCCGCCTGTCAGGTCGTAGCCAGGTATGTCGGCCACGATCAGGTATCTGCCTGCCGGCAGGTTTTGCACGATGTAGTAGGCGTTCTCGTCGGGCTGGACGGTGCGGATCAGCGTCCACTCATTCGGGTCGGGTTCGAAGCGTTTGCTTGCGCCGCTGCCTTTCTTCGAATAGTAGATGCCCACGCTGGCATTGCGCGCTACCCGGGCTTTCTGCTTGCCGTTGTAGTACACATACCCGTCGATGGTGATGGTGCCGGAGGACAGTTGCGCCTCCGGCTTCTTTAGCGGGAGTTCGTTAATCCACACCCCGTACCATAGACCATCATACACTATTTCCACCTTATCGGCTTCGGACCATCGCGTGACGCCCCACGAGGGGTCGGTGCTCCCGCTTTCCGGAGCGGCGTAGTAGGTGGTCAGGTAGCCCGCCGGCAGATTTTCCACGCTCACGATGTACTCGCCCGGCAGCAGGCGCTGTGCCTCGTACGTGCAGCCTTCCCCCTCATAGCACATTTTTTCCGCCTCATATACTACGGGAGCCTTGCCCTCCTGTATAAGGTAGCACCGTACCTGCGCACCTTCCGGCCCTGCATAGGTTTCTTCACCGTCTTTCAGTGTGACGAATATATTGCCCCAGCCCGTCTCCTCTATCTTGTCAGCAAAAGCGCTCCATCCCGTTCCGGCGGCATAAGCATCACTCGCACCCAACGGAACATGAATTTTGATCTCCGAAAGGACGGATGAAGAAAACGGGTTGCCAGACAAGACCGGTGGAGTTGCGCTGTAGAAATAAATATCTTTTAGTTTTCCGCATTCCGCAAACGCTCCGGCGGATATAACCCCATCAGGGATATGTAGCTCTTTGATGTCATTAGAAGGACTAAAAGCGGTTCCCAGCAGGTTGTTATCTTCAAGGAAGGCTTCATGTAAATCCAATATTACCAAATGGGTCATACCGCTGAGAAATGATAAATCATTATTAGCGTCAAGCGGACCGCCTGTAATCGTAAGGGATTCTATATCATCTATCGTAATAGTTCCCCCGTAGTCGACGTTTATGAAAGTACCTACCCTATCCGACAACTCGTTAGGCCCAGTCACGTTAATGAAAGCGGATACCTTGTCGGGTGCTGCGCCGACTTTCCATGCCCAAAAAAGGCAAACAGCTAATAAAAATAACTTTTTCATGATTTTTTGTTTTATTGTTTTTGAAATGATAAAAAGTAAAAAAACCGTTCTCCCTGTAAAAGGTTTACGGCATTAGGATAAATTTCGGAAAAATTTCTTGTCATTACGCGCGTGCGCGTAGCATATACATAAGGTGCGTGTGTGTTAGCAAAAAGGTTGATATTTCCAAATGCGGCGGCGTTTTTTTTGCAGACTGGCGCGGGCGTCGTCGCGGATATGTGCAGCCCTGCCGCTCCCATTCGCGAAAGCGGTGCGTAGCGGCGGCTGTCCGCCGGAGAAGGAATCTCCTTCTTACCGAGTGTTTTCCAATTCAAATCCCAACTATCCATAAATTGTTTTTGAAAATAAACCACGATACAAAGATATAACGGAAAAAATTATTTTGCAAATTTTTTTGAAAAAAAAGGGAAAAATAATTGTCAATTGTCAGCAGGCGCCGGACATTATTTCGTATCTGTCTGTGTTGAACAGAGATGTTACATATATTTGTTTTAGCAAATGATTGAGTCGGGGACTGTTGGCATGATTTTTGTGTATATATAATCGTGATAAGTAAATAATTTTATGCCTAAATTCCCATGGAACAAGCAATAAATAACCATCTGATAACCGAAGCATTTATTTGTTCGAATAATGTTGCTTCTGAAAAAGACATCATCGAAATTGCCTTAAAAGAGTATATTGTTCGTCGAAAAGCAAAAAGCATAAGAGACTTGAAAAATCATATTCATTTCGACGATGAATATGATTACAAATCAATGAGAAAATAATTTTTAATGCCTATGCTTCGCTGAATTGATTCTCTGAGGCAAACTTCCGCGCGAATGGGAAGATAGATTATCCACAGGCATAGCGTATTACGAATAAAGTTTATTTAGTGTCTGCCCAGGGCAAACGCATTTAAATTTCGAGTAAATTTATCAGATAATCCTTATTCCATGCGGCCTTGAGTCGTTTCCCCTTTAATGTGCCTTTTTGAGCATCTTTTCGGAGCAGGTTAAGA